>JAGOUM010000227.1 GCA_018061265.1 Rhodoferax sp.
GCCTGCCGACTCAGCGCAATACCCAGATCGCAGATCTATTGCCGCATCGCTGGCAGGCGCAAGCCTAGCCTCCACCACTGAGCACGACTGCAGCGCGCAGTCAATATGGGTTCGCCGCTTGCTTACGATGCTTCTGCCAGAAGTCCCGAAGCGTCTTGATCGAAATGACATGCATGACCAAAATATATCATTTTGATATAATTCGTTGGTTAAGGTTGGCGCTTCCACCTTCTGCACAGTTTCAGCAAATGTGCTTTCAATACAAGCGCCATCCGGGATTGAACTCCGTCAAGTGATCAAGCGTGCACCACACAGCGCAAAGGCTGGGGCAACCAGCGCCGCCCCTGTGTATGTTCAACCGCATGAAGCACTGCATCACCTTTTTTCATCTTGCCGATTTCTGCCGCCAATTTTTCACCCGATGTTTCCGTCACCACCGCCATCAGTCTGGTTTTGGGTACCAGATCAAAATAGGTCTCTGGCGTGGCCTCCCACCAGTCGGCCATGTCCAATGACAAGGCGTTTGCCAGTGCACTGGCGTGATCAACGCTCCCAGGCTTACCTTGCACCGCCTCCACACTATTGGCACTGGCAAACACAATGAAGCTCAAAACGACATCTTGTTCCTGCCCCAGAAACCACACAAACCGCTGATTCGAGTTTTGCGGCAAGAGGCTGTCCCAGTAGCTGCGCTGTGCATCCATCTCTGTGGCTGCACGTGACTTGGCAAGCGTGGGGGAATTCTTCTCCAAAGCACTGCGCGACTGAGTCAGGCTGATTTTGAGGGGCGATGTCTGGTACGTGCCAAACAACGAGTCCGCCATTTTGTGGGCCAACGAGGCCAGCGCCACAGGCTGATTCTTGAGCATCGATGCCTGAATCGCGGCGGTGCGGTGGCTGGTCAGGTCCATCATGAGTCTCTCCGGGATATCGGGTCGGGCAGGCGCGGTAACACATTCAGCCGTCACCGGTGTCACACTGCCCGTCGCTTGACTTTTGCGATCTGCCTGGCGATACAGTCCACGATGAACCACCAGGGTGTTTTCATCAAGGCTCACCACAGCCCCACCATGGACGGTGTCGTACACCGCGCGGGCCTGATCGGCTTGACCGAGCTGGATTTCAAGCGCGTCAATCTGATCCTCCAGCGCCTGTCCCTGTGACTCGTCCCATTCTTCAGCATCCTGAAGCGTTTCCAGCTCAGCCGACAGATGGCCCATTTGCGACTCAAGTGCAATGCGCCGTGCTTCCTGCTCGGGTGTTTCCGGGCTCAAAACGTTAGGCAGTCGCCCATGCTGGCGGCGTTCCTCATAGCCATAGGCCGCAGAAACCTCGACCCAGGCCCAGCCCTCGGCGCGAACCATCTCGGCTTGTTGCTCCAGCTTTTCGCCCAGCATCAGTTCCAGCAAACCCATATCTGTCAGGTACTGGTCCCCCACTTCACTGAAGAGGTCCGAGCGGACGCTTCCTCCGGCGTTGATATAGTTTTCCAGACCCACCACTTTGGCGCGTGGGTCCGTGGACACCACCTCGTCTTCGCAAAGTTTGCGCTTGATACTTTGCGGGGTGCGGTTGTAGCTTGAGAGGCCATTCCAGGCAAGCATCTGGCGCTCATGGTCGTCAACCGATGCCAACGCCATGATCTGATCGAGGGTCATGCCATCGGCGCGGTAGAGTGCCAACAGCTGCGGTGCCACATTGGCCAGTTTGAGGCGACGCTGAATGTGAACGGTGGTCACGCCAAATTTGGCAGCGACCGCTTCAATCGATTGACCTTTGCCAACCATGGCGGCGAAAGCGTCGAATTCATCGGCCGGATGCATGGGCTCCTGGCCGGTGTTTTCTGTCAGGCTGACTTCGACCGCCCGGTCTGCAGCAATCAGCTTACATTCCACTGGGAAATCTTGCGCAATTCGGCCCTTGCATGCTAGCCACTGCAAGGAGCGAAGTCTGCGACCACCAGCCTCGACAGCATAACGCCCTGTGGGTGTGCCCTCCAGGAATTGCTGTGTCACGTGCAAAGCTTGCAGCAAGCCTTGGGCCTCGATGGTTGCGGCCAGTTCTTCAATGCTGGTGGGCTCACCTTTGCGCACGTTGTCGCCTGAGAGGAACAGTGCCGAGAGTGGGAAATAGTGCGTCGTCGATGGGACTGTCACACTGCTGGGGGAAATCGAAGTTTTCATACATTCACCTTTGTTAAGTTACCGAAGTCATCACACACACACGTTGTCCACCCGCTGAGATCGCAGTGGACTCTCCAGAACCGCCGGTCGTCATCCCGAATACACAGGGGAAAACCAAGACCGTCAGTCATGAAAGATTCAGTTTTTGGAAAATAGAAAGGCATCACATGGCCTTTGAGAAAACGGATCGGATGCAATTGGCGCGGCTCTTGGCATGGTCACGGAACCCCAAACTGTGAATGCCCTGCACCAGACGACCGCGCTCTTTGCCACTCATGGACAGCAACACCGAAATAATCCGGTCGGCCTTGACCAGTTCATCGAGCAACCGTGGTGCCGCCGCAATCAGGCGAACATTGGCCTCATCGACTTGCCAGCCATTGCTTTTTTCCGCTTGATGAATCAGGTAGCAGCCCATGAAGTCCGTGCTTTTGACCGTCCAGGGTCCCCGAGTCCATCTCCCCCACTTCATCGTGTTGCAAGATTCAGAGCCGTTGGTGGAAGTTGTTGGGTTTGCTGTTGTCATGATGTGATCCTTTGGGTTGGTTAAATGGCCATCGCCTCGCTGAGTTCTTTCGCCGCAAAGGGGTGGCATGAAGACCGACCAAGCTCTAGGGGGTTGGTGACACGAAGCTTCAGCGCAGTGACTGCAAGCCTTGGTGCTGTGGGGGACGTGGAATAAAAAGCAAGCACCGGGTGCTCGTACACGCCAGTGACTGGCAACCGGTGAGACGCGGATTTATGCCGCGAAAGCCCCCGCAGCAAGAGCGACTCGGGCTAAAGTGAAACCCAGGCGAAACACTCAGCGAGACGTTGGCAAACCACCCAGGGCAGGACAACCGCAAACCTGCACAGGCACACCCCTGTGCCTCTGGGTACGCCCGAGGGCGGTCCGCAGTGAAACGAAGGTGAGTCGCCCAGATAGGCGACGGCAGTCAACAGGCCATCAGGTCACCCCCTGTTGGCAGGTCCCCGGGATAAGCCCAGCGGCCAAGGGGAGTTGAGCCTGGTGGGAAGCGTGGTTATGTCCGCAGGCATGTTCCGCTCACCAACAGGTCCACTGCCCTTGTTGAGCGTGGGCAAGGGTGGCCTGTAAAGTGGCCCCAGGCCAGTCGGCCACGACCAAGCCGAACAGGCGCGCTTGGAATGGGCATCCCGCTTTTGCCCTGCAAAATGCCCCATGGACTAACGCGAATCCGTAAAACAATCAATTCGAACTCGT
>JAGOUM010000228.1 GCA_018061265.1 Rhodoferax sp.
CTAGTCAACTGTGACCGGGCGCAAGTGCGCCTTGCGATTCAGCCCCTTGGGGGCGCGCTGCCCGCACACCGCTAAACAGGTGTGCTAGTGCTTAGGGCAATTCCACAAACCTGTCCTCTCCCCTGTTGTCGTGCATCATGGCCCGGTCCTGCGGGTAGGGCGAGATGAAGGCGGTGATTACATCATCCGCGCATCGTTGAACAGCCTCGCCACCTCAGCAATGCGGCAATGCGGCGGATGTTCTCCTTGCAGCCATATGGCGACCGCCTCCTGCCGGAAAAACCTGGCGCGGTCCGCCGCGCTGACCTCGCCGCGCTGCCAGACGATATTGCGATGGGTTGGATCATGTGTCATGGGGTGCATTATTGTCTTGGCGCGTTCGCCGCGAGCTTGCGCAGCACAAACGGATAAGCGCGGTCACTGGCAGCGTGGCTCCAGCTACCGCGAATTTCCTGACCGCAGGAATCCTTCACCACCGTGCCCAGCCAGGTGGCCGAAATGTGGACGCCGTCGTCCGACTCCTCCAGCGTGAACTCGCCGCCGTCCACATCGCCTGCAATCAGCGCCCGCACGCCGTTGCGGTTGATGGCACCGCGCACACTGCCGGTCCGCTCGGCATGTTTCTCAAACAGCAGCGTGGCGCCCTGCGCCAGGCCCGTAAACTCAGCGCGCCACAGGCCATACAGATGCACCGGTTCCACCTGGGCGGGCAGCGGGCAACTGGATGTGCCTGAATCTTGTGTGCTGTTTTTGGCTGTAGCGCTTATAGGTAGTGCGCAAGCAGCTATAAAAATAATAGTGAATGGGGATTTCATCAGATTTGCCATTGGGGCTGACAGCACGCAAAAGCGGCCGGGTCTGCGCTGGTTGGCGCGGCAGGCGCCGTGGCCTGCCGACTACAGCCGGTACTGCAGCTGCGCCACCCAGGTGCGTCGGGGCAGGGGCAGGTCGTTGGGAATGTTGCCGGGGGCCAGGCTGGGCTCGCGCGCGTCGCTGTCAAACAGGTTGCGCACGCCCGCGCTCAAGCTCCATTTGCTCTGGTGGCTGCCTTTGGTCAGTGTCAGGTCAAAAGTGTCGTAGTCCTTGATCTGAGGGCGTGCATCGGCCGCCTCGCGGTTGCGCCCGGCCACCCAGTTCCATTGGCCGTTGACCGTCCAATCACCCGCCAGATGCCAGTCACCGCGCAGGTACAGCTTCTGATGCGGTGCCAGGCCGGCGTCCTGCTCGGATTGGCGGTCCAACAAGCGCTGGTACGAATAATTGCCTGCCATGCGCACGCTGCGGCTGGCGTTCCAGCTGGCTTCCAGCTCCAGGCCGTGGCCGCGCTGCTGGCCGGTGTTTTGGGCGGTGGAGCCGGTGGTGGCGTCGCTGTTGGGCACAAAGCGCAGCACGTCGTTCATCTGGAATTGGTACACGTTTACGCCCAGTTGGGTGCTGCCACTGGGCTGCCACGCCACGGCGGCTTCCCAGGTGTCGGTGGTTTCCGGTTTTAGGTTGGGGTTACCCAAAACGGCGGGGTTGTTGATGGCGTACATCTCCACAAACGCGGGCGCCCTGAAAGCCCGGCCATACATCAGCTTGGCGGTCAGGTTGTACTGGGCGGCCCATACCAGCGCGGCGCGGGGGTTGGTGGTGCCGCCAAAGTCGGAGTAGTGGTCGCGGCGCAGGCCCATGGTGAGGGTCCAGTCCGGCTGGAAGGTCCATTCGTCTTGCACAAAGCCGTACAGGTTGTCTCGGCTGGTGGCTTTCATAAACGGTGCGGTATTGCTGAAGTCCACCATACTGCCCAGGGGCATCGGCAGGTTGCCTACACCTGGTACATAAGTGAAGTTGAAGTTCTTGCTTTCCTGGATGTTGTAGATTTCGGTTTTTTCCATGCCAAGGCCGCTGCGCAGCCTGTGCCCGACCCAACCGGTGTACACCCCTGAGGCGTTGAGTCGCGTGGTGCGTTCGTCTTTGCCGGGTGTGCCGATCATGCCGTCGGGGTACGCACCCCACGGAAACGTAGTACCCGGTGGGAACACCACCACGGTGGCTGGGGCTCTGCGTTCGTAATAGCTGGCTTGGGCGCTGAGCTCCCAGTCTTTAATGAACTGGGCGTTGGTGTAGTTCAAATCGGTCAACAAGCGCTGCGTATTGAAGTGCCCCTGGGTGTCCAGCGCATCGGCCACACCCTGTGCCAGTTGTGCATTCAATCGTTGGCTGTACTGGGTGCGCCAGCGCCACGCACCGTAGGATAGGTCCAGCGCTGCGTTGAGCGTTTCGTCCGCCCGTCGCAAGGGGCCGGGGGCTCTGCTGGCGCTGGTAGAAAAGGCCTTGTCCAAGGCGGTTTGGGCGTCGGCGGTAATGGTTTCGTTGGGGCCATCGGTTTTGCCGGCCTGCAGATAGGCCGCCACTTCCACATTGCCCCAGTGCCCGCCGTGCTGCACCCAGGCTTCGCGGCTGTTGTAAGAACCCAGGCGTGAGCCGACCACGGTGCCGCCCACGTCTGCACTGGTTTTGGTGATGACGTTGATCACACCGGTAAAGGCATCGGCCCCGTACAACGCCGAGCCGGGGCCACGAATCACTTCAATGCGGGCAATGTTTTCGGCCGGTATGGTGTTCCAGCCGTCACCGCGATTGTTGAAGTAGGGGCTGGTAATGGGTACGCCGTTGAACAGCATTAGCACTTCCGGGTTGTATTTGGTGTGCACGCCGCGCACGGCGTACACCGGGTCGTACAAATAGCCCACCGACACATGCATGCCGGGCACGGCCTGCAAGGCTTCATCGATATTGCGGGCGCCGGTGGCGGCAATGTCTTGCGCGGTGATGACCGTGGCCACGGCGGGGGCGCGGCTCACCAATTGTTTGCTGCCGGTGGCCAGGCTGATGAACTCCTTGTCGCCATAAATGGCCGCCAGATCGGCTTCGTCCTCGGCCACGCTGGCCGCTGCGCTGGTGCCAGCCCATGCCAGCAGCAGGCAGGCGCACAAGGTTTGCAGGTGAAAGGGAGTCGTGTTCATGTTGTGCCTCTGCGTTGTCATGTGTCGCGGCAACCACGGCCCATGCCTTGGATTGGCGCAAAGAGTGCAAGTATCCGCGAAGCTGAAGATTTGCGCAAAGGGTGGCTCAGTGGGGCTGGCATCAGGCCGACTGCCGCGAAACGGGCGCGTGCAGCCGCAACAGCCTGAACGGGTAGCGCCGACCATTGAGCAACTCCCCCAAAGCGGTGGAGCGCACCAGCAGGTGGTAGGTTAGCAGCGAGAAAACAGTGGTGCCCGCAATGTTCAGCGGCATTTTGACCAAGGCGGGCCAATCCAGGCTGTACAGGCACGCGCCCAAACCGACGGTCACCGGCATGTGAATGATGTACACCCAATAGGAGCTTTGCGCCAGAT
>JAGOUM010000094.1 GCA_018061265.1 Rhodoferax sp.
GGTCTAACAGCTCAGGCGAAATGCGCGGCAATACCGCCTTGGCCGCCGTGGCGGTTTTTACTCTCATTGGCATAGATGCTCCTTTTTGACATGCTATGCCTCAAACACAAAACTCCTGACAGGCTCACAACTGCCTGCAACAAGGCTGAGCCTCATCAAATTCACTTCAAAGGACAAGAAGATGCAACACATTGGCCGTTTGGATACCCTGGGCCGTCTTGAAGACCTGCCCCAGGACTACCGCGATGATCTGACCAAGCAGAATCTGGTGCCTCTTTGGCCCAGCTTGCGCGCGGTACTACCGCCGGGTGTGCCTACCCGCAACACAAAGCCTATTCACTGGTCTTATGCCGCGTTACGTCCTCTGCTGATGAGGGCTGGTGACTTGACACCAATGGAAAAAGCAGAACGTCGTGTGCTGGTGCTGGCCAATCCGGGCCATGGGCTCGAGAATATGAAAGCCAGCCCTGCCATGTACTTGGGCATGCAATTGCTGTTGCCCGGTGAATGGGCGCCCAGCCACCGCCATACACCCAACGCGGTGCGCATGGTGGTCGAAGGTGAAGGGGCATATACGACGGTCGATGGTGAAAAATGCCCGATGAGCCGTGGCGACCTCATCCTTACGCCCACGGGCCTGTGGCACGAGCATGAGCACGCTGGCGATAAACCGGTGGTATGGCTGGACGTGTTGGATCTGCCAATCATCTATTATGCTGAGGCATCCTATGGCACAGAAGGGCAACGTCAGGAGGTCAGAGACGGACGAGGTGATCAAGCGTATGCAAGCGGTGGCGTGGTGCCCACCGCCTTGTTTGAGCGCAGCAACAAGGCCTACCCTATGCTGCGCTATCCGTGGGCTGGTGTGCGTGATACTTTGCTTGCATTGGCCGCTGATCAGCCCAAACTTGACGTTGTGCAGGTCACCTATGTCAACCCTGAGACAGGCAAGGATACGCAGAACAATTTAGGCTTCTATGCCTTGATGTTGCGGCCAAGCCAGGCACTTCGCCTCCCGGCACGCTCGCCAGCCTGCGTTTTCCATGTGATCGAAGGCAGCGTGGAAATCGAAATTGAAGTCAGCACATTCAATTTGTCCGAGGCCGACACCTGCTGTGCACCAGGTTACACAAGTGTCAACTTGCGTAATTGCAGCACTGAAAAGCCTTCTTTTGTATTCCTCGCCGATGAGAGGCCACTGCATAAAAAGCTCGGTGTTTACGAGTGCAGGAATTGAAACGTGCGTCCCAGCCTCAGACTTTGTTAACGATAAATCGTCATGTCAAATTTTTCTCAATCTCTAAATCCTTGAAGGAACTCCCATGAAAATCCGTATGAAATCGCTGGTCACCTTGACTGTCTCTGGCATTTTGATGTGTTGTGTTTCTGCCGTTCAGGCCCAAACCGTGACGCTCAAGTTTTCACACTTTATTGGAACTAATCACAATTTTCACAAGGGCGTGGCAGAACACTGGTGTAACGCGATTGAAAAAGATTCGGTGGGCAAACTCAAATGCCAAATTTATCCTGCACTTCAACTTGGTGGAACACCTGCGATGCTGCCTGATCAGGTTAAAAATGGTGTGGCTGATGTTGCATGGACCTCCCCGAGTTTCGCTACTGGCCGTTTCCCGCGCACAGAAGCCTTGGAGTTGCCCTTTTCCCTGCCGCCCAGCAGCATGGGGGGTACCCGCGCAATGTGGGAGTACACCCAGAAGTTTGGCATGGAAGACTATAAGGACTTCAAAGTCCTCGCGATGTTCAGTGGCTCCAATGTGGTGATCAGCACCGCGACCAAACCAGTCTTGTCAATGGTAGACCTTAAAGGCCTGAAACTGCGCAGCCCGTCGCGCTACGCATCCATGTTTCTGAGTGGTCTGGGTGGTACACCGGTCAACATGCCGGTGGCACAGGTGACCGAGGGTATCGCCAAAGGTGTGATCGATGGTGCCATGGCGCCCTGGGAAGTGTTGCCCGCAGTCAAGATTGATGAGGTCACCAAGTACCACATGGAGGGCCAGGCAAATCAGCCCGGCTTCACGCAAACGCCGTTTGTGATTCTGATGAACAAGGCCCGTTATGAAGGGTTGACACCTGAATTGAAAGCTGTGATCGACAGAAACAGTGGCCTGTCTTTGTCAGAGGTGGCCGCCAAGGTCTGGGATGACGGCAGCGAAGCAGCCAAGAAGAAACTGGCAGCGCAGGGCAACAAGATCCTGACCATCAAGGATACCGACTACAACGCCATGAAGAAAGCTACCGTTGCGGTGGAAACAGACTGGATTAAACAGGCCACAGCTCGTGGTTTGGATGGTGCCAAGCTGGCTGCTGAAGTGCACACACTTGGTCAAAAGTACATGATCAAATAAAGAGCCCAGGCAAGGGGCTCACCGGCGAACCCCTTGCGTTCTCGTCCCTTATGCGTAGGCAGCAGGTCGTCTTCAATTTTCAGCAAACATCCCATGGCAGAACTCATCCCCGAATTCGACAGTGTTGTCGCCCCCGCGCGCAAGGGCATTGTGCGGCTGCTCGATCACGTGGTGACTTGGTGGGCGCTGGCGGGTGGCTGCGTTTTTGTTGCCTTGGTGGTCATGTCCATTATTTCCATCATCGGGCGCAAACTATTCTCCGCACCGATAGAGGGAGACATGGAGCTGTTGATGATGGGTGCCGCCGTGGGCTCGGCGGCCTTTTTGCCGGTGTGTGAGATGCACGACCACCATATCAAGGTCGACGCCCTTACCACCTGGATGAGTGGACGCGGGTGCGCAGTTCTGGACATGGTGGCGCATATGTTGCTGATGCTGGCTTCTGCTGCAATAGCCTGGCGAACCATCCTCTACGTCATTGAATGCCACGAAAACATGGAGGTTTCGGCTTTGTTACTGGTGCCCATGTGGCAACCGGTGCTCCTGATGGTGCCCAGCTTCGTGCTGCTGACCGCGGCAGCGCTGTACCGACTGCTGGTTTCCACCCAACTTGCACTTGGAGCTAAGTCATGAGTGGCATGACCATTGGACTTTTGATCTTTGGCGGCCTACTCGTGTTGCTCGCCATGCGAATCCACGTCGGCACGGGCATGCTCATTGGCGGCTCGGCGGGCTTTCTTGCCATGAACGGCGGCGATCCGTCATCGTTGCTGTTCACACTGAACCACCTAGCCTATGCACGTCTGTCAAATTACGACCTGGCGGTGATCCCGTTGTTCATGCTAATGGGCCAGTTCGCCACCCATGGCGGCCTGTCCAGATCGCTGTTTCGGTTTGCGGCCGCCTTTATGGGCCACTGGCGCGGCGGGCTGGCCATGGCCGCCACCGGGGCCTGCGCTGGTTTTGGCGCGATCTGCGGCTCATCGCTGGCGACAGCCGCCACCATGGCCCAGGTGGCGCTGCCAGAGTTGCGTGCGCATGGGTATTCAGGTCGATTGTCCACCGGCACCTTGGCGGCGGCTGGCACGTTGGGCATCATGATTCCGCCCTCGGTGCCGCTGGTGATCTACGCCGTGCTGACGCAGGAATCCATCGGCAAGTTGTTCATGGCCGCGGTCATCCCCGGCCTGATCGCCATGACCGGTTACATGGTTGTCATCAAGATCCTGGTCACTCTCGACCCCAAAGCTGGTCCGGCGGGTGACAAACACAGCTGGGCCGAGCGCCTGACGGCCACCCTGGCCGTGATCCCTGTCATGGGAGTGTTTGCTGTGGTGATTGTGGGCATTTACGGTGGCTGGGCCAACCCGACCGAAGCTGCCTCCATTGGTGCGGCGGCCTGTGGCATTCTGGCCATCATCACCGGCGGCATGCGCTGGAAGGGCATCAAAGAAAGCTTGTTGGGTACGGCCTATGCCACCGCCATGATCTTCATGGTGCTGCTGGGCGCTGACCTGCTCAACTCGGGTCTGGCCGTCACCCAGTTGCCGACCGAGTTGGCCGAGTGGGTCAAGACCAGCGGTATGCCGCCCATGGCGGTGCTGATTGCCATTTTGCTGATTTATGTACTGCTGGGCTGCGTGATGGACTCCTTGGCCATGATTTTGCTGACCATTCCCATTTTTTACCCGATGGTCATGGGCCTAGACTTCTTTGGCATGAGCGTGCCCGACAAGTCGGTCTGGTTTGGCATTCTGGCGCTGATGGTGGTGGAAATTGGGCTGGTGCACCCGCCAGTGGGCATGAACCTGTTCATCATTCAGAAGCTGGCCAAAGATGTGCCCTATATGGAAACGGCCAAGGGCGTGATGCCCTTTTTGGCCTCTGACTTCATCCGTATCGGCTTTTTGATTGCCTTCCCGGCCCTGTCCCTGTGGCTGGTGCGGTCGATGTGATGGCCCCCACTTATTGAATGATCAAGGAAGTCAACATGACCACATTCACTCCTGTGGCCGACGGCCAGGCACCGATCCAGGACTTCTCGCAATGCCATGCGGGAATTGTCAAACGGCTGCACCTGCTGGGCGAGTTGCCGGCATTGCTGGCGCCCGCCGAACGCGCCAGTCAGATTGCCGAGCGTTCGGTCTCATTTTTTCGAGAAGCTATTTTTGAGCACCATCTGGATGAAGAGCGCGAGTTGTTTCCGGTGGTGCTGTCCCATGCCCAGGCTGGGGCTGAACATGATCAGGTTAAGGCCTTGATCAAGCGTCTGACCGATGAGCACCGCCAACTCGAAGCTTTGTGGAAACGCGTCGAAACCGGTTTGAAGAAGGTCGTCAAAGGTCGGTTTGACGAGTTGAACAGCGATGAAGTGCAACGCCTGGTGACTCAGTACCTGGCGCATGCCGAGTTTGAGGAAAATGAGTTTCTGCCACTCTCATCCACCATTTTGGGACGCAATGCCAATCACATGGCCGCTCTGGGCTTGTCACTGCATATGCGCCACTCGCATGAGCCAGTGTCTACTTATCTCTGAGGATGTCTGCTGTCAATGGCGATCCTGGTCATACCGCTGGACGATGACTGGACATAGCGCCACTTCAACTCTGCCTACGATCCTGCCGTTCATAGTCGATTGCAACCAAGTTGATGATGAATCATTTTCGCAGTGCGGGACAGGATCGTGGTGCCATCGCAGCTGGTGACGACCTCTCCAACGAATGATTTACCTCAGAGGCGTGTCGGTCGATCATTGCGATCACCGAAAGAAGTCTTTTTCTCCATCCATTTTTTTGGTATTTTTATGTCACAAAAATCATCTGATCAATTGCCCCTCAAGGGGGTTCGAGTCATTGAGTTGGGTACGCTGATTGCCGGCCCCTATGCGGGGGCGCTACTGGCGCAGTTTGGTGCGGAAGTCATTAAAGTAGAGGCTCCTGGCGGCGGAGATCCGCTGCGTAAGTGGCGAAAGCTACACGACGGCACTTCCCTCTGGTGGTACGCCCAGAGCCGCAACAAGAAGTCGATCACCTTGGACCTGAAGGCAGAGAAGGCCAAAGCTATCTTGCGGGACTTGGTGCGTACGGCCGATATCGTGATTGAGAATTTTCGCCCCGGCACCCTGGAAAAATGGGGCTTAGGCTGGGAGGCGCTGTCGGCGGTTAACCCAAACCTCGTCATGGTGCGCATTTCTGGCTATGGTCAAACAGGCCCCTACAGGGAACGTCCCGGATTTGCTGCTATCGCCGAAGCTATGGGCGGCCTGCGCTATGTCACAGGTGAAGCAGACCGACCACCAGTACGATCCGGCGTCAGCATAGGTGACACACTAGCTTCCCTCTATGGTGTGATTGGTGCCCTGATGGCGATGCACCACCTCAAGTCCAACAACGGAAAGGGGCAGTTCATTGATGTTGCCTTGTACGAAGCGGTGTTCGGCGTGATGGAAAGCCTGATGCCCGAATATTCGATGTTCAAGCACGTTCGTGAACGCACCGGCGCGGCGCTACCGGGTATTGTTCCGTCAAATACCTATCCCTGCAAAGATGGCGCCTACATCATCATCGCCGGTAATGGTGATAGTATTTTCAAGCGATTGATGGAGGCTATCGGGCGCCCCGATTTGGCTTGCAACCCAGACTTGGCAAGCAATGACGGCCGAGTGAAGCAGACGCAAATGCTGGACGATGTGATCGGCGACTGGACGCGCCAACATAGTCTGGATGAGGCATTGCAGTTGCTGGAGGCAGCCGATGTGCCCAGTGGACGCATATACACCGCCGCCGACATCGACAAGGATCCTCACTTCCGAGCACGCGGTATGCTGGAAAACCATCAACTGCCCGATGGGCAGACTGTGGAGTTTCCGGGCATCATCCCCAAACTTAGTGCCACACCGGGGAAGACGCAGTGGCTTGGACCGGCGTTGGGTGAGCACACTGAAGCAGTGTTGGCCAGCATCGGTATAGATACTGACAACTTCAAAAAGCTACGCACTGAGGGGGTCGTGTGATGAACAGTGGCTTATCTTTGCCAGCTCGCGTCAGCATCAATGATGTGGT
This sequence comes from Rhodoferax sp., assembly GCA_018061265.1. Classification (GTDB taxonomy): domain Bacteria; phylum Pseudomonadota; class Gammaproteobacteria; order Burkholderiales; family Burkholderiaceae_C; genus Rhodoferax. Next base: position 6,431 of record JAGOUM010000094.1, read on the forward strand.
TGTTCGGGACGGATTTCAGAGCGAACCCAACTTCATTGCCACGGAGTCCAAGATCGCCTTGATCGACCGACTCTCTGCCACAGGTTTATCCAAGATCGAAATCACGTCCTTCGTTTCGCCCAAGGCCGTGCCTAACCTTCGCGATGCAACTGAAGTATGTCGAGGCGTGATTCGTCGCCCGAACGTGACGTTTGTGGCCCTGGTCCCCAACTTGTTGGGTTGTGAGCGTGCCATGGTTTGCGAAATCAACGAGATCAACCTGGTCATGTCCATCAGTGAAAGCCACAATTTGGCCAACATGCGCATGAGCACGATGCAGTCTCTCAAGCAGTTTGCCGATATCATGGCGTTGACCCGTTCGACCAGCACACAGATCAACGGCACCTTGGCCACCGCCTTCGGTTGCCCCTTTGAGGGGGTGCAGGATCAAATGCGGGTGCTGGCCACCGTGCAGGCCTACCTGGACCTGGGCATGACCAGCATCACCCTGGCAGACACGACCGGGATGGCGAACCCGCAGCAGGTCCGTCGCATGGCGGATTCCTTTTTAGCACGTTTCCCGCAGGTGCCCTTGACCATGCACTTTCACAATACGCGTGGCATGGGGTTGGCTAATGTGCTGGCCGCAGCAACCAGCGGCGTGAGAAGCTTCGATGCATCTCTGGGCGGTTTAGGTGGCTGCCCCTATGCGCCGGGAGCAACCGGCAACATTTGTACCGAAGACACGGTGCACATGCTGCATGCCTGTGGTGTGGCTACCGGCATAGATTTGGATTTGTTGTTGGGCGTTGCTCGGGATCTATCAAGCATCGTCGGGCACGAGGTACCGGGACAACTGGTGCGCTCTGGAAAGTCTACTGACCTTCATCCCTGCCCAGCCTCCGTGATCGCCTTGCAGGATGCTCAGGTAGCCATTTGAGTGACATTTTTTCTAGAAAGAAAAATCATGAGCGCACAAACCCTACTCGACAAACTTTGGTCTCGACATGTCGTCCGTGAAGAGGCGGGCGACCCGGCGCTGCTCTATATTGACCGCCATCTGATAAACGAAGTTACCAGTCCGCAGGCATTCGAGGGCATGCGGCTGCAAGGACGCAAACCTTGGCGCGTGTCATCCATCCTGGCCACCGCTGATCACAACGTGCCGACGACTGATCGTCGTTTAGGCATTGCCGATCCAGTGGCAAAAGCACAGGTGGACGCACTCGAAATCAATTGCCAAGATTTCGCCATTCCGCAGTTTGGTATGTTCGATCCGCGCCAAGGCATCCTTCATGTGGTGGCGCCAGAGCAGGGCGGCACGCTACCCGGGACGACGGTGGTATGCGGCGACTCGCATACGTCCACCCATGGCGCCTTCGCGGCGCTGGCGTTTGGCATTGGCACCTCCGATGTGGAACAGGTGCTGGCCACCCAATGCCTGCTGATGAAAAAACCTGCCGCCATGCTGGTTCGTGTCGACGGTCAATTGGCTCCTGGTGTCAGCTCCAAGGACATCGTGCTTGCATTGATCGGTCAGATTGGAACCTCCGGCGGTACCGGATACGCCATTGAATTTTCTGGCGCTTCAATCCGTGCTCTGAGCATGGAAGCGCGTATGACCCTGTGCAACATGGCGATTGAAGCTGGTGCTCGCTGCGGCATGGTGGCAGTTGACGACAAGACCATTGCCTATATTCATGGCCGCCCCATGGCGCCACGCGGTGCAGAATGGGATGCTGCTGTCGACTATTGGCGCACGCTGGTCAGCGACACTGATGCACGCTTTGGCCGGGTTGTTGAGTTGGATGCCAGTGCCATTCGTCCGATGGTGACCTGGGGTACCTCCCCCGAGATGGTTGTGGCAGTAGATGGTCAAGTGCCAGACCCGGCGCAAGTTTCCGATTTGGTCAAACGCCAAGACATGCAAACCGCACTGGTCTATATGGGCTTGGCACCGAACACGAAAATAACTGACATCGTGCTCGACAAGGTGTTTATCGGTTCCTGCACCAATGCCCGTATTGAGGATCTTCGCATTGCTGCGAGTGTCGTCAAGGGTCAGCGCATTGCCGGGACGATCAGGCAAGCGCTGGTGGTGCCGGGTTCCAGTCTTGTCAAGGCGCAGGCCGAGGCCGAAGGATTGGATAAATTGTTCACCGCTGCCGGCTTTGAATGGCGAGAAGCTGGCTGCTCCATGTGCTTGGGCATGAACGAGGATCGTCTCTCCGCTGGTGAACGTTGCGCCTCTACCTCCAACCGAAATTTCCAGGGTCGGCAGGGTCCAGGCGGTCGCACACATTTGGTCAGCCCTGCAATGGCTGCTGCTGCAGCCATTGCAGGGCATTTTGTTGATGTCAGCGCCATTGCCAACACGATGCAGGAGAGTCAAGTATGAAACCTCTGGTACGAGTCACGGGAATCGTGGCGCCATTTAATCAGTCCAATATCGACACGGATGCCATCCTGCCCAAACAGTTTCTCAAGTCGATACGGCGTACCGGTTTTGGACCCTATTTGTTCGATGGGTTGCGTTATCTTGACCATGGTGAACCAGGACAGGATTGCGCCTTGCGTCCTCGTAATTCAGGCTTTGTGTTGAACCAGCCGCGTTACCGTGGTGCATCGATTCTTTTAGCACGGGACAACTTCGGATGCGGATCCTCTCGCGAACACGCCCCATGGGCGTTGGAAGATTTTGGGTTTCGTGTGCTGATCGCGCCGAGTTTTGCCGATATCTTCTATAACAACTGTTTCAAGAATGGGCTCTTGCCCATCACCTTGCGGACGACCGAGATTGACGCGCTGTTTGCCGAGACCGAAGCGCATGATGGCTACAGCCTAAAAATTGATCTGGAATCACAGTCCGTTGAAACGCCCGCGGGAGACTGGATTAGTTTCGATATTGATCCCCACAAGAAACAGAGTTTATTAGAGGGCTTGGATGACGTGACCCTGGTTTTACGCCACGGATCTGAGATTAGCCAGTACGAAGCTCGACGCAAGGTACTTGAACCCTGGCTGTTCCAAAATGCGTGACCAACGAATTGTCATCTCATGCCGTCTTGCGCGAGTTGTTTAGAGTCCTCCAAAGATGGCACCCCAATGTTTGTGTTTGGCGTGAACGACAAGACCTACGCTGGTCAGGCTACTCCCTTATCGAATAGCGCTATTTTCTGCGCTCTTTCGCACCCAGCGCCGTGGAAGGCAGGATGACGCCCTTGGTCTTACTGTTTGCCGGTCTGGCGGACGATGAGGGCACTGCTCCTCAACGTTGGAAGAACCTGAAGGAAAAGCTACTAGAGCGTCTACATCAGTGGGCGAAAGGCTGTACCGAAGATCATGTGATCGGGTCGGTCCCCGAAGCTAAGCTTCTCGAACTGCTAAAGGACAGCGAAGGCGACCTCGATGTCTATCGACTTCGGACCTTGGGAGACCGCCTTGGGCTTCAAGACAAGACTACTGAAGCGATAGGTGTGGCGCTGAGAGCATCCGGCCAGACTTGGCGTGCTCTGATCATTGCAGCCGCCACCGGTATCAAGGACGGGGCGTCTGAAGGCACCTGCTGCGCACCCGGCTACGAAAAGGTGACGCTGACCAACCTGTCGGTCGGACAAGCCGCGTTTGTTTTTATTGCCGACGAATCGCCCCTGCACCGCAAACTTGGCGTGTATGAAAACCACGGCTAAACGCCAACCCCATCACCTTTTACTTAACTTTTTTTGACAGACAACACTATGACCCACTACCTCTGGAACCCGCCCGCGATTCAATCTCTGCCGGTTCGTGGCAAGACCGAGAGTTTGCCGATCAACCGCCTGTTTTTTGTCGGCCGCAACTACCATGCCCACGCCGTGGAAATGGGTCGCCCGGTCGACAAGACCGTCGAGCGCCCGTTCTATTTCACCAAGGCACCACAAACCCTGGTCGAAAGTGGCGCCACCGTGGCTTACCCGCCTGAAACCAAGAACTACCATTTCGAGATGGAAATGGTCGTGGTCATCGGCAAGCCGGGCTTTCGCGTCAAGGCCGATGATGCACATGAGATCATTTATGGCTACGCCACCGGCCTGGACATGACGCGCCGCGACTTGCAACTGGTTGCACGCGACAAGGGTCGTCCCTGGGACCTGGGCAAGGACGTTGAGCAGTCGTCCGTCTGCTCCGAAGTGGTGCCCATGCCCGGCGTCATCATCGACCATGGTGAAATTGCCCTCGAAGTGAATGGCGAGACCAAGCAGAAGTCCGACGTGGACAAACTGATCTGGAATGTGCGTGAAATCATCGCCGACCTCTCCTTGTTCTACCACCTGCAGCCCGGCGACCTGATTTACACCGGCACACCCGAAGGTGTGGGCGCCGTCGTGGCGGGCGACAAGATCACCGGTCACGTGGCCGGCGTCGGGGAAGTAGCCCTGACCGTTGGCCCGGCAGAGTGACCACCCGGCCATGAAGCTGTACAACTTTTTCCGCAGCGGGACCTCGCATCGCCTGCGCATCGCCCTGAACCTCAAAGGCCTGAAGACCGACTATGTGGCGGTGGACCTGCGCACCGAGCAGCACCTCAAGGACGAGTTCAAGGCGGTCAACCCGCAAATGCTGGTGCCGGCGCTGGACGTGGACGGGCGTGTGCTGATCCAGTCGCCTGCCATCATCGAGTGGCTTGAAGACACCCACCCGACACCGGCGTTGCTGCCCGCGCATGCCGATGACCGTGCCCATGTGCGTGCGTTGGCGGCGCTGGTGGGTTGTGACATTCACCCGATCAACAACCGCCGCATCCTTGAATACCTGCGCAAAACCCTGGGCGCAGACGAAGCAGCGGTCAACGTCTGGTGCGCGACCTGGATCACGGCTGGCTTTGACGCCTATGAGGCTTTGCTGGCGACGGACAAAAACCGGGGTCACTTCAGCTTCGGCGAGACCCCGACGGTGGCCGATGTCTACCTGGTTCCGCAAGTCGAGAGTGCACGTCGCTTCAAGGTGGACATGGGTCGTTGGCCCCTGATCAGTGCGGTGGACGCGGCCTGCGCCGAACTCGACGCGTTCAAAGGCGCCGCACCGCTGGCACAGCCGGACGCGGGTTAATCGGTATTCATTTTTAAACCATGGATCTGCTGGCGATGTGCCACGGGTCCGAAAACATCAGGAGTCTTTCATGAAATTTATCAAATCCTTGCACATTCTGGCCGCTGCGGCAGCACTGACCACGGTGACTTTTGGCGCCAGCGCGCAAGCACTCTATCTCGGTCACATCGCGCCGCCAGACCCACGTCTGGCACCAGGTGTCGGAAAAAATCGCCGCCGACCTGGATAAGGTCTCTGGTGGCCAAATGAAGATTACTTGGGGAGGAAGACCACTTGAGGTCCCGGAAGCGAGTGTTCGTGACCGTCTCCTCCGCTGCAGTCCTGTCTCAGAGTTGCCCGTGGCCGATGCCAGCAATGCGGTTCGGACGCCGCCAATTGAATGACAGCTATATGGAACATCGGCAGTGAAAATCTTTCTGCTGCCCGAAAGCTGCCACCAGTGAGTACCCGCAAGGTCGATGCCGGGTATACGCTGCCTTCAGGGGGAATGTCAGGTATCGATGCGCTTGCAAATTGGCTTTAAGCAACGCTGCAATTGCTTCAGGCGTCATCACCAGCCATAAACGACTGCTTTCCAGCGGTCTGAAGACAATGAATTTGCTTGTCTTTGTATCGTAGTATTACGATAACTATTCAAAATGGGCTTCGAGCGCGCCGAAAACGACCGCAGAAATAAACTCTCATGGCGCTGGCAGACACGCACTGCATCCCTCACTCGTCCATCGACTACGCTCTCTACCAGGTCAGCGAGATTTAGGCCAAGTTGCCTGGCGACAACGGCATCGCGAACGCGAAGATCAAGCACGCCAATTTGGTCAGTTTTACACGCATCTATTCCCGCTCAGGTCAAACGCTAATTGACCGCGCGCGCCGGCCAAGTCGTCAAATGTATAAAGGACTCGCTGACAAGTGATGCACCGCAGTGCAAGCCCCATCAGGCCTTACCCAGCACCAACAGGTGAAACCCAGCTATATGGTCTGCCACGTCCTTTTGCACACCGGCCTCGGCGGCAAAGGTGGGCCACAACGCAATCGAGGTGACAACCTGGTCGATCACCATGGCGGCGCTCCCGATGCCAAACCGGTTGGCCAGCGCTAGCAGATCCGCGCGGGTGAAGTCCTTGAAGCGCCCATTAACCGACATCAGATGCTGGTGGGTCCACTCCCCGTTGGGGTTGTGCGCAAATGAAATGTCATAGGCAGGGGCCAGCTCCCAAGCTTGGC
>JAGOUM010000016.1 GCA_018061265.1 Rhodoferax sp.
GTCAAAGTGAGCGGCAGCATGGGCTCCAACCAGAGCGACATCGTGCACCAGTGGGCCATTGCCGGGCTAGGCATCATTCCGCTGGCCAGCTGGGACGTGGCCGGGCTGCTGCGCGAGGGCCAACTGGTACGCGTGCTGCCGCAGTACCACCAAAGCGCCGATGTCTGGGCCGTCACCGCAACCCGGCTCGATCAGTCCGCCAAATTGCGCATGTGCATGGAGATGTTGATTCGCCACTTGCAAACGGGCCCCCACGCGCTTGATACCTCCGTGCGCTAAAGCGCCTCGAACGCAGGCAATGAACCTTCAAGCCCACTAAGTAGATACCCGAGAATCGTACGTTTAACGCTCATTTAAGTACGATAAACAAACTTTTCTGCGATTTTTATCTTTTGATTTGATGTTGATTTAGATAAAGTGACGTGAAAAGAACAGCGTATGAACGATCAACGAAACAAAACTCTGACCGACGCGGTCGATATGCCACCGGTAAGCGGCAGCACCGATGTCTACCTGATTTTGGGAGACCCGGTCGAGCAGGTGCTGGCACCGGAGACCTTTAATCCCCTGTTTGCGCGTTTTGGCTACGACGCCGTACTGGTGCCGGTGCAGGTGTCGCCTAAGCATCTCCAGACCTTTGTCAAGGCCGTGTTTCTGGCCAAAAGCATCAAGGGACTCTGGATCACCATTCCCCACAAAGTGCCGATCATGGCGGCGCTTGACCACTGCAGCACATTGGGTCAGCGCGCAGGGGCTGTCAATGCCGTGCGCCGCAACCCTGACGGCACACTGGAGGGTGGGCTGTTTGACGGCGAAGGCTTGGTCAACGCGCTGAACTACTTCGGCATGGCGCACGTTGGCAAGAAGGTCCTGGTACTCGGTGCGGGTGGCGCGGCCGCGGCGATTGGCGCTTCGCTCGCAGCAGGCGCCAACGCCGTCAGCGAACTGGCTTTTTATGACCCTGCAGCCAACCGGGCCGCTGATGTGGCAGCGCGCTTTGCCGCGAGCACCACGACGCGCGTTTTCGCGACCACCAGCAACGACCCGGCCGGCTTTGACCTGGTGATCAACGCCTCACCACTGGGCATGCACGCCAGCGATGCGCTGCCACTGGATGTGTCGCGTCTGGCCCCTCATGCCGCGGTGATGGACATTGTGATGAAAAACCAGCCCACCCCGCTGGTACAGGCGGCGCGTGCCCGCGGACTCAACGCCCAGCCGGGCTTTGAGATGTTGATCCAGCAAGCGCACCTGTACCTTGATTTTTTTGGCATGACCGATGCCGCCCGAGCCGTTGCGCAAGATGCCACCCTGCTGCGCGAACACATTTACCCGGCCCGCTTGCAAGGCGAGATCCGCCCTGCCGCAGCCGCCACCAGCGCCTCAACATCCCGGTAAACGAGGCGATTCAAACCCATTTTTCAACCCAAAGGAGACTCACCATGAATGTTCGTCGTCAAATCCTCGGTGCCGCCGCACTGGCCCTGTTTGCATGCAGCGGTTTTGCCCAAACTTACCCCGACCGTGAAGTGTCGGGCGTCATCCAGTGGGGTGCCGGTGGTGCCACCGATGTGGTGATGCGCTCGCTCATCCCTTACGCTGAAGAAGCGCTGGGCAAAAAAATCGTGCTGCAAAACAAGGCCGGTGGTGTGGGTGCCATCGCCACCAACTTTGTGTACCAGCAAGCCGCTGACGGCTACACCCTGCTGCTGGGCGCCGAAAACCCGCAATTGCACCCTGTGCTGGGACTGAGCGACCTGGACTACAGCAAGTTTTACCCGGTGAACGTGGTTGGTCGCGCCAGCGTGCTGGTGGTGGCACACCCCGACAAGCCCTGGAAAACCTTCAAAGACCTGTTGAACGACGTACAAGCCAACCCCGGCAAGGTCAAACAAGGCTCCACCGGAACCGGCGGCTTGCCATTTACCGTCAGCTCCATGGTGGCCACCGTGGCCAAGTTCCCCGCCACCTCGGTGCCGTTTGACGGTGACGGCCCGGGTGTGACCGCCTTGCTGGGCGGCCACGTGGACTTCATGTTTGTCGGCATTGGCGCTGCGGCAGAGCACATCAAGGCCGGTCGCCTGAAGGCCCTGGCGGTGCTGAGTACCGAAGCCTATGACAACATTCCGCCCATCACCAACGACCTGCCAGGCATCGCCAAGTACCTGCCCTGGGGACCGTTTTATGGCGTGTTTGTCAAAAAAGACGTGCCCGATGCCGCCAAGGCCAAACTCACCGCGGCCTTCAAGACGGCCGCCAGCAACCCGAAGTTTCTGGAGTTCATGAAGGGCCGTGGCAACGTGACCATGAATCTGTCTGGTGCCGAAGCAGAAACCTTCCTGAAGAAATGGCAGTCGGTCACCGCCTGGACCTACCAGGAAGTGGGCGTGGCCAAGAAGAACCCGGCTGACCTGGGCATTCCAAAGCCCTGAACTGCTGCACAGTCGTGCTAAAGTTCTTGCCGTTTTATGGCTCCAGCCCAGACGGCAAGGGCTTTGACAGCTACAACAACTGTATCGTTTGATTGGAGACCTCCATGCCCTTGCGCCGTCGCCGACTCCCCGGAGAGTTGATCTTTGCCCTGTTACTCGTCGGTCTTAGCCTGTTCCTGCTGTGGCAAGCCTACGGAATCTCGGGCTTCGAGTCGCTCACTTCGGCCGGCGCATTTCCCATGGTGGCCTCTGCAATCATGCTGGTTACAGCAGTGCTTGCATTGCGTGACACCACCCGCTATCCGCGGATCGATCGTGAAGACGGGCAGTCGCTGTGGGCACAGTTTGTGCACAAAGTGTCGCCCGCGGTGCTGGTGCAGTTTGTGGCGTGTATTGCCGTCTACATGCTGGCACTGGAAAAAATTGGTTTCATTCTGTCTTCCTATGTTTTCCTGCTGGTGTCGATGCGGGTGCTTGGCAGCCGCAAGTGGGTCCTCAACCTGTGGGTCAGCGCACTGTGTCTGGCCGTGGTTTACCTGATTTTTCAGACTGTTTTCTCGGTGGTTCTGCCGACCGGCTCACTGCTGCAAGGGGTGCTGAAATGAGTGAGGCACTCGGTTACTTTTTTATGTCCTGGGTGGACCCCAAGTTGTTGTTTTTGATCGCCAGCGGCACCTTTTGCGGCATCTACATCGGCGCCATTCCGGGACTGTCGGTCACCATGGCGGTGTCGATCCTGATCTCATTCACCTTCAAGTGGGACATGAACTCGGCGCTGGCGGTGATCGCCGGCATATACCTGGGCGGTGTGTATGGGGGCTCGCGCAGCTCTATTTTGCTCAACATACCCGGCGCGCCTTCGGCCATTGCCACCGGGCTGGACGGCTACCCGCTGGCCAAACGGGGCGAAGCGGGAAAAGCCATCGGCCTGACCACCATCATGAGTGTGTATGGCGGTTTTGTCGGCATCCTGGTGTTGGCCGTTGCCGCACCTGCAGTGGCCAGCCTGGCGCTGAAGTTTGCTCCGCGCGACTATTTGATGCTGGCCATCTGGGGCATTTTGCTGGTAGGTAGCCTCTCGGGTGGATCACTGGCCAAAGGAATTTTTGCCGGTGCCTTTGGTGTCATCATTGGCTCGGTGGGCCTTGACCCCATGACGGCCGAGCCGCGTTTTACGTTCGGTAACCTGCAACTCACCGCCGGTATTTCCTATGTGGCGGCCATGATCGGTTTTTTTGGTGTCGCCGAGGTGCTGGTGCAATTGCATGAGATGCACCTCAAAGCGGTCAAACAGAACGTGGCCAAAATCATTCCCCCGTGGAGCCTGGTGCGCAAATACCTGCCACTGGCCACCCGTACATCGGGCATTGGTGTGGTCGTGGGTGCCCTGCCCGGTGCCGGGGGTGATATTGCCGCGCTGATGGCTTATGACCATGCCAAACGCAGCGTCAAGCATCCATCCGCGCCGTTTGGCGAAGGAGCTTACGAAGGTCTGGTGGCGCCAGAGTCCTCCAACAACGCTGCCGTGCCCGGTGCTTATATCCCGATGCTCACCCTGGGCATCCCAGGGGATGCGGTGACGGCGGTGATCATCGGCGCAATGTACATCCACGGACTCAAGCCCGGCCCGATGTTGATGATCGAAACCCCACACCTGTTCTGGTTCCAGGTAGGTGCCCTGGTTTTGGCCAACATTTTCTTACTGATTTTTGGCATGACCGGAATCAAGCTGTTCGCCAGGATTGTGGAAACTCCCAAACCCATCCTGCTGCCATTAATTTTGCTGCTGTCGGCCGTGGGTGCATACGCCATCAACAACAACCCCAGCGACGTCTATTGGATGCTGGGTTTTGGTGTGGTGGGCTACTTTTTCAAGATGTATGGCTTTCAGGTCGGCCCCATCATTCTGGGCATGATCCTCGGCCCGCTGATGGACAAGTCGTACCGTCAGGCGATGATTTCTTCGGAAGGCAATATCACCCAGTTTGCCGGTGAGTTTTTCACGTCACCACTTTCGGCCATCATCCTGGCCGCGCTGACGCTCACGATTCTCAGCCAAACCAGCTGGTGGAAGCGCATGCGGGGGATTGCAAAGGTGTAAGTCCCTCAGCATCGGCATAATGGCCCCGGTTCATTCATGGAAGGTAATCAACCACTATGGCAGCAGTCGCCCTATCGCCAAACCCGGATCGTGAGGCCATTGCCGATGCGTCCAACCCGATCGGCCTTGATGGCATCGAGTTCATAGAGTACAGCACCGCCCGCCCCCAGGCGCTTGGCCAGGTGCTGGAAAACATGGGGTTCAAACCCGTGGCGCGCCACCGCTCACGCGAGGTATTACTGTACCGTCAGGGTCCGCTCAACATCATCGTCAACGCCCATTTCAAAGGCACCGCTTTGAGTGAGCAACCGGTACTCAACGCGGTGGCGCTTCGGGTGCGTGATGCAGCGGCGGCTTACCGACGTGCGCTGGACCGGGGTGCATGGGCGGTGCCCGCGCAGGTCGAGGTGATGGAACTCAATATCCCGGCGGTACATGGCGTGGGTACCAGCCGTATCTATTTTGTCGATCGCCACAAAGAATTCTCCATTTACGATGTGGACTTCACGCCGATACCTGGTGTCGATCAGCACCCGCCTGCCGTGGCCGGGCTACACTTTTTTGGCATCGTGCAGTACATCGGTAACGAGCGCACTGAGGACTGGACCGAGTTTTACCGTGAGCTGTTTGGTTTTATCGACCTGCCGGCCGAGCAACGTTTTGGTATTTTGCCCAAGGGCCGCATCCTGCGCAGCCCGTGCCCGCCGGTATCGCGCTTTTATATTCAGCTGATCGAGCCAGAGGCGACGGTACTCGATGTCGAAGACGACGAGGGACTTCACCGCATTGGCCTGGGCAGCGCCGATGTGCTGGCCACAGTGGCCGAACTGAGCCAACGCGGCGTGGACTTTGTGGAATCTGCCAACGTGCGCTCTGACGCGCGGGGGGCACTGACCAAAACACAACTCGGCAGTGTGAGTTTTGAGATCGTTCACAACCAGGCGGGCACCTGACATGGGTCAATACAGCGCCAATATTGACGACTTTGGCATGGACAGCCGCTGCATGGCTGGACCGTTGCCGCACCGACTACAAGCGGCACGCGAGGCGGGTTTCGCACAGATCATGTTGTCGGCATCTGATCTGGCGCAGTATCCGCTAGGTTTTGAGTCTGCGGTTGCCGCAGTGCGAGAGAGTGGCTTACGAGTCACAGGTTTTCGGGCACTGACTGACTTTGAAGGTTTGACCGGTGCCATGCAGGATTTCAAGCTGGAGGTGGCGCAAGCCATGTTGAGCATGTGCCACGCACTTGGTTGCCGATTGTTGGTGCTCGAAGCAAGTGGCGCTTCACAAACCAGCAGCGACAACTCCGAAATCACTCGCAGCCTGCGCCAGTTATCCACCCTGGCGATCCCGAAGAACATTCGTATTGCCTACCGTGCTCACCCCAGAGCGATCGCGGCGCGGGACTTCGCCCAGGCATGGGATCTGGTCTGCCAGGCTGACATGCCGAATCTGGGCCTGTGTATTGACATGCTCGAGGTGTTGTGCAGTGACTCGACCGACAACGACCTGGAAATGCTCGACAGTGAGAAATTGTTTCTGGTGCAACTGGCAGACAGCCTGGGCGACTGCCAGTCCGGCCTGCGGGTTTTTGCCGGAGCCGGCGAACACACCGCTGCGCTGGTCGAGATGGTCACCACGCTGCACCGGATTGGCTACCGTGGCAACTATTGCATGACCGCCTCGAATGCCGATTACCAAAGCATGCCGCCGGCGGTTGCGGCGCAGCATGCCTGGAGATCAGCGCTCTGGCTGGGGCAGGACGTGCTGCAGCGCTCGGTTCCCATGCCCAACAAGATCAGACTCAAGCGACAGTTCGTTTTGTGAAACAGCGGCGACAAAGCGCATCAACACATGAGTGTTTTAGAGAGTTTCCTGACGACCCCCGAAGTGACCGAGGCGCTGAGCGACCGCCGCTTTGTGGCCGGCATGCTGCTTTTCCATGCGGCACTTTCCCGGGCGCAAGCCAGCAACGGGGTGATCCCGGCAAGTGCAGCCCAGTCCATCGTCGGCACTTGCAAAGTGGAGCTTTTTGACGTACCCAAACTGACGCGTGAAAGCGGGCGCGTCCGATGCCTGGCTGATCCGCTGCTACATCACTTGCGGGAAACCGTCGCATTGTTCAACCCTGATGCGGCGAAATTTGTCGGATATGGCTGTACCCGGCAGAATCTGGTCGACACCGCATTGGCAATGGTGAGTCGTGATGCATTGACCCTGGTGTGCACTGATGTATCTCGTACCCTGACCACGCTGTTGCGCCTGGCCGGTCTGCACGCTGCAACACCTGTACTTTTGCAGCAACCCGGGGCATCACCTGAATTGAGCAGTTTCGGCCTGCAATGTGTTCAATGGGCCACACCGCTGGCGCGCAGCCTGCTGCGCCTGAATGCATGCGCCACCCAAGCGCTTGTTGTGCATCTGGGAGATTGGCCCGTCGCATCGGAAGAACGCCACAAAAGTCTGACCACAACAGCCGCTAAAGTGGCCAGTGAGCTACAACTGACGGGTGAGCCAGCAAGTACTGGTAGTCGCTACGATGAATGGGCAGTGCTTGCCAGCGAGCTTGGCATACTGATTGCCAGCCACGTCAGGATCACCCGGAACATGGAGGCCCTGATGCGGTCAGGTCTGCTGGACCTGGTGCCAACACATGCGTACGCGGTGGCCAGCGCATCGGTGAGTGCGCCGCAGCCAGCATTAGCCAGCTGCATGGTGGTTGGGGCAGCGGCGCAATCGGCACCACACAGAGTGGCAGCAATCCTTGCTGGCCTTTTCGAGGAAGGTACTGCCAATAACAACTGGCAGGCTAGCCTGGGCCAGTGGCATGGTTTGCTGTCATCAGCGCATGGTGCAGCGCGGGCAACATCCGAGTTGCTATGCGCGATTCAGGTCAAACCTCAGGGTATGCAGGACGATATTGCCCAATACCGTGCCGCCTTGTCCCCGCGTGAGTCAGCGCTGAGGCTGGGACCCGACGCGCTACAGCAGTTGGCTCGCTTGGCCGTAGAACAGGCTGCGTTGCTGCGTGGGCAAATCGACTTGGCCAGCCCCCCGGAGCCGTCTGCCCCGCTCAATCCGCCTTTGCGGGAAGAGCCCGGCGCGCTGGCGCTGGCGTGAGCGCTGTTCAGAACACATGCGCCCGACCTGTGGCCTTGTCAACAGTGCGATCCGGGCCAAGTGCCACGCAGTCCCAGCGGCTCATTTCAATTGGAGCTGGAGTTGATGTAATACCTGATAACAGGGCAGCACACTGGCCACCGAGCTGTTGGGTTGTCGGCCTTCAAGAATGGCCGAGAAGAACTCGCGGTCCTGCAACTCGATGCCGTTCATGCTGACGGCCACTGTTGACACGTCAATTTTTTCTTCCTTGCCGGTAAACAGGTCGTCGTAACGCGCAATGTAGGTGGCGCTGTCACCGATGTAGCGGAAGAAGGTGCCCAGTGGGCCATCGTTGTTGAAGCTCAGACTCAGTGTACAAATGGCACCGTTGGCGGCCTTGAGCTGGATACTCATGTCCATGGCGATGCCCAGCGTGGGGTGAATGGGGCCTTGAATGGCGTTGGCCTTGACCACCGGGCTGCCACACTGGTAGGCAAACAGGTCCACCGTGTGGGCCGCGTGGTGCCATAACAAATGGTCGGTCCAACTGCGCGGTTGGCCCAGGGCGTTCATGTTGGAGCGGCGAAAGAAATAGGTTTGTACGTCCATTTGCTGGATGTTGAACTGACCCGCCCTGATCTGCTGGTTGACATACTGGTGGCTTGGATTGAAGCGGCGGGTGTGGCCACACATGGCGACCAGGCCCGACTTTTCAGCGACCTGCACCACTTCTTCGCCATCTTTGAGTACATCGCACAGCGGGATTTCCACCTGCACATGTTTGCCGGCTTTCAGACAGGCCAGGGTCTGGCTGGCGTGCATTTGGGTGGGGGTGCACAAAATGACAGCGTCCACCTCGGGCAGCGCCAGGCTGTCGGCCAGCTCGGTGGTGACATGCTGGATGCCGTATTGGGCGGCGATTTCTTTGGTCTTGTCGAGTTCACGGCTGATCAGCGAGACCACTTCGACGCCGTCGATGTTTCTAATGCCGTCGAGGTGTTTGATGCCAAAGGCACCGGCACCGGCCAGGGCGACTTTGATGGGTTTCATGGTGTTTCCTTCTGAAGATAAAAAGTTTCGGATTGCTTTGAAGTACCTGTGATTTGATCCGCCTGGCGGGCCGGGTATCTGACTCCGCTCATGTCCCCCGGCTTGGGCTTCGCTCAAGCCTCCTCCTTTACTTCCCTACGCCAGACACCCAACCCACCCGGCTAAAGTCGCGTTTGAATTGCCAAATTCAGACTGTCTGTGTCCGACCTCAATTGCAGTGGACGGGAAACGAATGGTTGAGGCAAACAGGGCTTCATTGAATTGGAATCTGCCCCCAGGGCTGCTCGATTTACCCGAACGGCAATAGCCGTGTGCGTTAGGTATCTGGTGGAGCGAAGTAAAGGAGGAGGCTCGGACGCAGTCCGGGCCGGGGGACATGAGCGCAATCAGGTGCCTGGCGCGCCCGGCGGATTGAGCTAGCCAGCTGCAATTCATGCGTCTTCCAAAATCAAGTGCCCCACCGCCGTATTCGACGCAGGTACATGGTAAAAACGGTGTCTAACGCTTACTCTACTTGTGCTGATAGCTCTATTATTTGCATCAAAACAAGCGACATCCGACATCGCACCGCGTGCAATCAGCCACATCACCAGCTCCACTCCTTCGCTGCCCGCCTCACGCACATAGTCGATGTGTGGCGTTTTGGCGCAGGCAGCCGGGTTTGCAATCAATTGGTCCAGCCAGGCGTTGTCCCACTCGCGGTTGATCAGCCCGGCGCGGGCACCTTGCAGCTGGTGGCTCATGCCGCCGGTGCCCCAGATGTGCACGTTGAGGTCTTCGTCGTAACTTTCCACCGCGCGACGAATCGCTTTCCCCAAATTGAAGCAACGCTGGCCGCTGGGCACCGGGTATTGCACCACGTTGACTGCAAACGGAATCACCGGGCAAGGCCAGGCTCCCTTGACCGGGTCCTGCTCACCACACATCAACGAGAGCGGCACGGTCAGGCCGTGATCAACCTCCATCTTGTTGACAATGGTCAGGTCAAAGTCTTGCTGGATCACCGAGTGTGCAATATGACTGGCCAGCTCGGGGTGGCCCATCACTTTGGGCACCGGACGGGGGCCAAAACCTTCGTCAGCCGGGATGAATTCAGCCGCCGTGCCGATGGCAAAGGTCGGGATCATGTCCAGGCTGAAGGCGGTGGCGTGGTCGTTATAGACCAAAAAGATGACGTCGGGCCGGTTGTCCTTCATCCATTGTTTGGAAAACCCATAACCCTTGAACAAAGGCTGCCAGTAGGGTTCAGTAGTTTTGCCCAGGTCCATCGCCGCGCCAATGGCGGGCACATGGCTGGTAAAAACCGAGGCGGTGATGCGGGCCATGTCAGATCCCTCCTTGCGTGGTTTGACGGACCGCAAGCTGGCGGGCGGCAGCACCCGCCGCACCCTGGGGCTGATTCTGTGCCTGCGCGTCGCCATTCTCACCAATGACTCGGTTACCTTCGATGCGGCGGCCACCCGAGAGCATCATGGCGCGGTATTCTTCCTCGGACATGCCGGTCATGCTGCCGGCCATCTGCTGAAAACTGCGGCCATGGGTGGCGCCGATTTTGGCCAAAAAGTAAATGTTGCCTCCAAGCTGCATGGCGCGGTTCAGATCCATGTCCAGCACCGCCTGCTTTTGCGCCTCTGACATCGGCCACTCATCAAGGTAGGCTCGCTGGTCCCGCTTGAAACGTTCACGGTTGGTCGCCTTCATCAATGACATACAGAACTGGTTGAGCCAATAGCCTTTGCGGCTTTGTTCGGCATCAAAAATGATCGTGCCAGGGATGTCCAGATAGGGTTTGTCGAGTGCCATGAGACTCCGTTTTAATTCGCAGCATTTGACTGCATCTTTGCGGTTTTCATAAAAATGTTGCCCTAGCGCAATAGTGGTATAGGTTTTACGCTATTGATTCCAGTACAACCGCGCAGGGTTATCCACCAGCAGTTTTTGCTGCAACTCGGCCGTTGGCGCAATGTGCGGGATGAAATCGACCAGCAGGCCATCGTCGGGCATGTGGTCTTTCAGGTTGGGGTGCGGCCAGTCGGTGCCCCACAGCACACGGTCAGGAAACTCTTCAACGATGGCACGGGCGAAAGGAATCACGTCGCGGTAAGCGTTTTGCTCACCGTTCAAGGCTTTCGGGCCGGTCACACTCAGCCGCTCCGGGCAACTCACCTTGCTCCACACAAGGGGATGCTGACGCATGAACTTGCGGAACAACTCGAATTGCGGGCCGTGCACCGGCAGCGACACATCCGGGCGGCCCATGTGGTCCACCACCACGGTCGTTGGCAAGGCAGTGAAAAAATCCCACAGCTCGGGCAGGTCCACCGCTTCAAAGTAAATCACCACATGCCAGCCAAGCTTGGCAATACGTGCGGCGATTTCCATCAGCTCGTCTTTGGGGGTGAAATCGACCAGACGCTTGACAAAGTTGAAGCGCACGCCGCGCACACCGGCTTGGTGCATGGCTTGCAACTCGGCATCACTGACGCTGCGCTTGACCGTGGCCACACCGCGCGCTTTGCCATTCGAATGCAGCAATGCATCGACCAATGCGCGGTTATCGGCACCATGGCAAGTCGCTTGCACGATCACATTCCTGTCAAAACCCAAATGGTCACGCAGGGCAAACAATTGCGCTTTGGATGCATCACACGGTGTGTACTTGCGCTCTGGTGCATAGGGGAACTCATCACCCGGGCCAAAAACATGGCAATGGGCATCGACTGCGCCTGCGGGCAACTGAAAGCGGGGTTTGGCCGGACCGGTAAACCAGTCCATCCAGCCCGGAGTTTTGGTGAAATCCCCTGTGGTGGGTTTGCTCATGGGTGCCTCAACGATGACTCTTGCGGTTTGACATGCGCCAGCATGCGGTCGGCCTCAACCCGCCAATCCGCGCTGCGGGCAAATTCTGGCGTGCCTTTGGCGCCGAAAACACCGGCATCGGCACAGTCGGCCACCCAGGCTTGCCGTTCGGCCGTGCCGGCGGCCGACCACGGGGTGAGTCCGGCATCACGCACGGTAACGGCCACTTCGCGCACCTCTTCGCTGCGCCTGCGGCCATGCTCGATGACGCGTTGAAAGAAATAGGCGGCCTGCTTCTCCCAATCGATACCAGGAAAAGTTTCAACCAGGCTTGCCACAACCGCGTCTTCCACACCGTAGAAACGGGCGGTGGTGAAACTCTCAATGACCATGGCCTCCAGGCCCTTGATCATCACGCTGCGGCACATCTTGGTGGCACTGGCCACACCCAGGCGCTCACTGGCGACTTTGGATGCGAAGCCCAGCGCGTTGATCAGTGGCGAGAGTTCGGCCGCCGAGGCCCCCCCCAACAGCAGCGGCACCTTGATGCGGTAAGGCGGGATACTGGTCATCACCGCACCTTCCACGTAGCGGCCCCCAGCCCCGTCGATCAAGGCGGCGGCTCGCTGCTTGGCGCCCGGTGAGGCCGAGTTGAAGTCCAGAAAAAACGCACCCGACTGCACCGCAGCTGCGCAAGCCTGCGCCACCAGCACGGTCTGGCTGGCAGTGACCGCGCTGACGATCAAGTCAGACTCGGCAGCCAGCGCAGCACTTGAAGCCATCAAATGCACACCCTGTTGGGCGGCATGCGCCTGCATTGGCGCAGCAGTGGACTCGTCATCCAGCTTCAGGTCATAGGTGCAGACCGACATGTCTTGCGCACGCAGGTCCTCGGCCAGAATGCGGCCAACCTCACCATAGCCGACCAGGCCGATGCGCCATTGTTTCGGGTTTGCTTGCATGGTTTATAGGTGTTTTAGGTCTCCAGCCCATACTGGATAAGTGCTGACCGCTTCAATCAATGTAGCGCAATCCTGCGGCAGCCAGCGGCTCGCGCATTTTGTACATGTCCAGCCCCAGCACGCCTGTGGCCAATTTGTCGCGTTTGGCACCTTCATTGGCCACACGCGCTTGCGCCGCGGACAAGGTGGCGGCGGCCATGGCGCGCGGCACACACACCACACCGTCGTCATCGGCCACGATCACATCACCCGGGGTCACCAGCATGCCAGCACACACCACCGGGATGTTGACCGAGCCCAAGGTGGCCTTGATGGTGCCTTTGCTGCTGATGCATTTGCTCCACACCGGAAAGCGCATCTCGGTGAGAGTCTTCACATCGCGCACACCAGCATCAATGATCAGCGCGCGTGCGCCACGCGCCTGAAAACTGGTGGCCAGCAGGTCGCCAAAATAGCCATCGGTGCATTCGGCAGTAAGGGCAGCCACGACCACGTCACCCTCTTTGATTTGCTCGGCTGCCACATGCATCATCCAGTTATCACCGGGGTGCAGCAGCACGGTCACCGCCGTACCGCTGACCTGAGCGCCGGCGTAAATCGGACGCATATAGGGCTTGAGCAAACCGACACGTCCCATGGCCTCATGCACCGTGGCCGAACCCAGGTTGGCCAGCGCGTCGGCTGTTGCTCGATCTGCGCGTTCAATATTGCGGTAGACCACACCCAATTCATACATCGCGATTTCTCCAAGTTCAAAAATGGGGTCTGACCCCGATTGATTCCACCGATTAATTCCGACTGATCAGGTTGCCGATTCGGGAATGTCCACGTGCCGCATATGCAGCGTCAAACCCAAGGCGGCCATGTGATTGGGGTTGCGGCTGAGGATGGCGTCTGCCTTGGGCAAAAATTCGTCCTCCTCGTACCGCGCGTGTGCCCCGTACTCGGTGATCAGTTTCTCGATGGCAGGCAAGTCCAGGTGGCAGGGCTGGCCCTTGGCCATTTTTTTGAGCTCCGGCTCCAGCTGTTTACACATCGATTCAACCGCCCGGTGCTCCCTGGTCAGCCGGTCGATGGCGGACTTCATTTGCGCCAGTTCGTCGCCTTCAGCGGCGCTGGCCAACACCGCTTCAAACAGCGCACGCTCTTCTTCCTGATGGTGTTCAAAAATCACCTCTCGGAAAAACCAGCGGGTCTTTTCTGCCAATTCACGCGCCCGCTCTGCGGCAAGCAGAAGCTCTGGCAATTGCTTCATCGCATCAAGATGACGCACGATGCCGTCGTGCGAATGCGAAAAGCTGCCAATCGGCGTGTGATCAGTGGTCGACTTTGCGGCGGCAGGCGAGGGTTGAGTCATGGGCTTCCCGATTTTTGGGGTGGATGGGGGTTTCAGGCGTTGGTGCGGGCGGTTAACCGGGCATCCAGGCGTGGGAACACACGGCGCGCGTTGCCCTCAAAGATCGCCAGGCGATCCGCCTCAGTCAGCTGCGGGCAAGCGTCGATGTAGCGCTTGGTGTCGTCATAGTAGTGACCGGTTTCGGGGTCAATGCCACGCACGGCACCGATCATTTCGCTGGCAAACAGCACGTTTTTCACCGGAATCACACGGTTGAGCAGATCGATGCCAGGTTGGTGATAGACGCAGGTGTCAAAGTAGATGTTGTTCAGCAGGTGCTCGGCCAGCACCGGTTTTTTGAGTTCTTGCGCCAGTCCCCGGTAACGCCCCCAGTGGTAGGGCGCTGCGCCACCGCCGTGCGGAATGACTAACTTGAGTGCGGGAAAGTCTTTGAACAGATCGCCCTGGATGAGCTGCATCACTGCCGTGGTGTCGGCATTGATGTAATGGGCACCAGTGGTGTGAAAGTAGGCGTTGCAGCTGGTTGACACATGAATCATGGCGGGGATGTCGTACTCAACCATCTTTTCGTAGATGGGAAACCACCACTTGTCGGTGAGCGGCGGGCTGGTCCAATGGCCGCCGCTGGGGTCCGGGTTGAGGTTGATGCCGACCGCGCCGTACTCGTTCACACATTTGTCGATCTCTGCCACGCAGGTGGCGGGG
The DNA here is from genome assembly GCA_018061265.1 of Rhodoferax sp. GTDB lineage: Bacteria > Pseudomonadota > Gammaproteobacteria > Burkholderiales > Burkholderiaceae_C > Rhodoferax. The sequence continues at coordinate 14,512 of JAGOUM010000016.1, forward strand.
TCTACTCCAGGCGACTGCGGCAACATGGCCACGGGCACAAAGCTGTCCGGAAACAGCTCGCTGACGCGGAAACACAGCTCGTTGCAGATGGCCGCCCAGGTGCTCGAGACCTTGAAGTCCCCAATGTGGTGCGCCATAAAGCTGGCGCGCGGTGAAAACAGCGTCAGGTCGCTGCCGCGCTCGCGCATCAGGCGCAATTGGTTGGCTTCGATGGTCTCGCGCAGGTCGTCATCGCTGATTCTTAAGTCCGCCACTTTGGGCATGACCGAGGGATCTTTGATACCGGCAATTTGCTGGTTGCGCCAGATTTCCAGCGCTTTGGGCGCTGTGGTGTAGTGGCCGTGGCAATCGATGATCATGGTGAATTTCTTTCAGTCAAGGGCGTGGATTCAGCTGCCTAGCCACTAAAGGTGCGAACCAGCACCAAGGCGATGGATGGGAAAAACAGCAACAAAGCAATCCGGATGAAGTCGGACGCGAGGAACGGCATCACCCCTTTGAAAGTCTCGACCAGCGGCACATCGCGCGCCAGCCGGTTGATGATGAACACATTCATGCCCACCGGCGGGTGCACCAGGCCGATCTCCACCACCATCAGGGCCAAAATGCCGAACCAGACACTCTTGTCGGTGTCACTCAGACCATAAAAATCCAGTCCCATGATGACGGGGTAAAAAATCGGGATGGTCAGCAGAATCATCGCCAGGCTGTCCATGACGCAGCCCAAAAAGATGTAGATCAGCAAAATCGCCACCATCACCACCATCGGGCTAAGCTGGCTGGCTTGCACCCAGGCGGCCAACTCCACCGGCATTTGCGACAAGGCCAGCGCGGTATTGAGCATGTCTGCGCCTAGCAGCACCAGGAAAATCATGGCCGTGGCTTGCGCCGTGCCCAAAGCACTGTCGATCAGACCCTTGGTGCGCATACCACCCGACACCACGGCCAGCACGCCACAAGCGGCAGCACCAATGGCGGCGGCTTCAGTGGGATTGGCCCAGCCACCATAAATGCCCACAATCACCACCACAAACACCAGCAGAACCGGGGCCACCTGCGCCAGCGCTTTCAGCCGCTTGGCCCAACTGGCACGCGGACCCGCCGGACCCGCCGCAGGGTTCATCGTGACGATGATCTTGATGACCAGCATGTAGCCGATCATGGCAATGATGCCGGGCAATACTGCCGCCATGAACAGCTTGCCGATGGACTCCTGCGTCAAGATGGCATAAATGACCAAAGGCACCGAGGGTGGGATCATGATGCCAAGCGTGCCTCCAGCCGCTAAAGCGCCGGTGGCCAGCGAGCCTGAGTAACCAAAGCGCTTCAATTCTGGCAAAGCCACCTGTCCCATCGTGGCCGCAGTGGCCAGGGAAGATCCACAGATGGCACCAAACCCGGCGCAGGCACCGATCGATGCCATGGCCACACCGCCCTTGAGATGCCCCATGAAGGCTTCCACAAACCGGAACAGCGCCGCACTCAAGCCCCCGTGCGTGGCAAATTGCCCCATCAATAAAAACAAGGGGATGACCACAATGTCGTAATTGGACAAACGGGCATAGGCCACATTCTTCAGATTGTTCAGAAGCAGCGCCGTCTCGCCACCGGTCAAATAGACATAACCAGCCGCACCCATGGTGAACATGGCGATACCAATTGGCACACGCACCATCAGCAAGACCATCAGGCAGGCAAAAATAATGCCGCCTATCGCAATTCCACTCATGCTTGCACCCCGCTATTGAGTCCGCTTTGCACCGTGCTCAAGCGCAAGTGAATGCCAACCATATAAAAACCTGCCAGCGCCATCAGCAGGAACCCGGGCAACATCAGCATCTGTGCGATCCACACGGGCCAGCCCAAAATCATGCTGGTTTCACCCGCCTCCTTGATGGCCAATGCACCCACGCCGGCACGCCAGGTGATCAAGGCACCGACCAGACCCACCAGCAGCGAGCCAAACGCTTCCAGTCGGTGCACCGTGGCCGGGCTGGCCTTGGCGGTGAAAAAATCCACCTTCACGTCGCCACCATTCATATGGCAGTAGGCAAAAAAACTCGCCGATGCAAAGGCGGCCGCCATCTGCAACATCTCGACGTCACCCGGTACCGGCGCTGACCAAAGCTTGCGCCCAACAATGCTGATGATGCTCATCACCACGATCGCCACAAAAATCAGCCCGCCAAAGATGGCTGCCAACTTTGACGCCTTGAACAACAGGTGACCCAGCGGGCCAAAGGCCAGCGTGGCGGTGCTGGGTGCGGCACCCGGTATCGGCTCTTGCATGGACGAAACTCCTCAAACGCAGCCCTTTAAGGACGCATTGGGTCAATAACTCTGGAAACCGCTTGCCCATGTGGCCTTTGGCCACACAGACTCGACGACGGAGAACTTACTTGGGAGCGTACTTGGTGATCAGTGCCTTTGCATCAGCCAGCAGTTTCTTGCCGTCTGCGCCTTTGGCTGTCACGTCGGCGATCCAATCGTTGGTAACCTGCTCACCGGCTTTCATCCAGGCTTGCAGTTCGCTGCTCGGAATCACGTTGTGGGCGTTCTTCTCTGTGAGCTTTTTGCCAGCGGCGTCGGCCGCCAGAAACGCCTTGCCTGCCATGCCAGAGGTCGCCATACCACTGTTGTCATCAATCACCTTCTTCAGATCAGCGGGCAGACTGTCGTACTTCGCCTTGTTCATGGCAAACATGAAAGTTGAGGTGTAGATGGCAGGTGCCGCCGGATCAGTCTCGGAGTGGAATTTGGCCAGCTCCTGAATCTTCACTGCAGGAACAACCTCGTAAGGCACCAATGCACCGTCGATCACCGACTTGGACAGCGCCTCGCTCACCTGTGGCACCGGCATGGCCACCGGTGTGGCACCCAGCGCGGCCAGGAGCTTGTTGGTCTGGCGAGTCGGTGCGCGCAGCTTCAGACCCTTGAGATCCGCCATGGTGTTAACCGGTTTTTTGGTCATGTGAAACACACCATCACCGTGCACATGCAACGCAATCAGCTTCACGTCCTTGAACTCGGCAGCCACATTCGGGTTGGTGTGGACGAAGTCCCACAGGGCCTTGCTGGTGCCCTCGGGGCTTTGCATCATGAAGGGCAGCTCAAACACCTCGGAGAGCGGGAAGCGGCCCGCCATGTAGCCGGGCAGCACCCAGGTGATATCCACCACACCATCCTTGACCTGATCAAACAACTGGGGCGGTGTGCCGCCGAGTTGCATGGACGGGTAGATCTGGCACTTCAGCTTGTCACCTGAATCCGCCGCAATCTTGTCGCACCAGGGTTTGATGAACATGGTCTGCGCAAATGAACCTGCCGGCAGGAAGTGGTGCAGTTTGAGAGTGACTGTCTGAGCCGTTGCGCTCAAGGCTGCCGATGCCAACGCGGTCAAGGCAAGAATGGATTTGATGGTCTTTTTCATGAAGTCTCCAGTTGTTAAAACGAATACCAGTTGGGATCTTACTTTTTCTGGGTCATGGGTGTCATGCCAGACCAGACGACAGCAGGTACCATGACCTCGCCACGCATGATGAGACGAGCGGTACGCAACAACGCCGCTTTGGTGACATTCTGCGGATTGGCAGGATCCAGTCCTAGGGTCACGCTGAACTCACCCGTGGGATGCTCAACAGACACCGTCGGGTCCACATCCGGCCCCATCACCGCCACACCGTCGCAGACAGAGCCCTGTAGAACACACGCTGTGCCCACAGTGACTGCAGCCAGCACTCCGATTGCATCGTGGCAAACATGGGGAATGAAGCTGCGGGTTGTGATGCTGCCACCGGACCGCGGTGGCGCAATCAAGGTCATTTTGGGGTAATTTTTTGGCTCACATCGCCAAGACCCATCATGACTGATACCTGCAAGCGAAGGGCCTCGATCCGCTGCTTCAAGGCTTCATTGGCGTTGAGCTCGGCAACACTTTCGTAACCCGTACAACCAAGGTCAGCCGCCTTGAAAATGACCAGCGGCATGCCGTTGTCAATACAGGTGACATCCACAGTGAAGGGATCAAAACCTTCGCCCGTGACAGCGACGCTATCTCGCACCTGGCCTGTGGGCAACATGCCAGCACAAACTGAACCTGCGGTGTCCAGAAAATTGATGGCAACCGGTGCCGCACTACCCGGCACACCGTCGATATGGGCATCTCCGGTGTAATTAACCCGACCACCCCGGGTTGACACGGTGACGTCACATTGCATACCGGTATTGAGCGTCAGTACCCGCGCCGTTGTGGTGTCGCCCTGCACTGGCACTAAACCCCGCTCAATGGCAAACGGCAAGACCGCAGCCAGCATGTTGCCGCAATTGGGTGTGGTGTCCACCGTGTTTTTGTCGGGCTGCAATTGGGCAAACAAAAAATCCACAGCCACTCCGGGAGTGGAACTCGGACTGACGATGCCAACCTTGCTGGTCAAGGGGTTGGCACCACCCAGGCCGTCGATCTGACGCCGATCAGGTGAGCCCATGACGGCCAACAACACCCGGTCACGCATGGTGACGTCCGTCGGCAACTCAGAGGCCAAAAAAAACGGCCCGCGCGATGTTCCGCCGCGCATGAAATAACAGGGAATCGGGGTTTGCATGGCTTTGAGTTTTGACGCGAAATTGGCCAAATGCCATACCCAATCCGCGACTATCAGATATAACAGTTTGGCATAATGATAAGCGGGTTATCCCTAGGAGCGGCAATGGACCTGAAACAGCTTGAGTACTTTGTGCGAGTCGCCGAACTGGGTAGTTTTACCCGGGCGGCCATCGCACTTGACGTGGCTCAGCCGGCACTGAGCCGACAGGTGCGCCTGCTTGAGGTTGAGTTGCGCCAGAACCTCCTGATTCGCAATGGTCGCGGTGCCCAACCAACCGAGGCCGGTAAATTGTTGCTGGCCCACGGACGCGGCATTCTGCACCAGGTGGAACGCGCCTATGAGGAGTTGGGACGCGTTCGTGGGTCCTTGGCTGGCCGAGTTGCAATTGGTCTGCCCACCAGCCTGGCCAGAGCACTGACCGTGCCCTTGACCCACACATTCAGAGCCGACCTGCCTGACGCAAGCATTTCGATCAGTGAAGGGTTATCAGTCGCACTGCAGGACTCCCTGATCGCCGGGCGCCTGGACATCGCCGTGCTGTACAACGCACAACCCACGGCAGAAACCGAAATCACGCCTTTGCTGGAAGAGGACCTTCTGCTGGTGCAGCGCCGCCCGGTCGGTATGGGAGATGCAGACACAATCGAACCCATTGCACTGAAAGATGTGGCGCAATTACGAATGGTCATTCCCAGTCGCCCCAACGCGGTGAGAATGCAGTTGGAGTCAGAGATGGGTAATATTGGCTGCCAACTCAAGATTGCACTGGAGATCGACGGAGTTCCGGCCATTCTGGACTTGGTCGCCGATGGTGCCGGGAGTGCCGTGTTGACTCGCAATGCGGTCGCCAACGCCCCGCGACCCAGTGCCTATCAGGTTCGCACCATCATCAGCCCGGAGTTGCGAACCAAAGTGGCGGTGGCAACGAGTTCCCTGCGGCCTGCGACACTGACGCAGCAGGCTACACTGGAATTACTCAAGCAAACAGTGCGGCGGGTGATTCACAACGCCTGACATCAAAACCTACGTCAAGTACGCAACAACAAGCTGATGGCATAAACTCTTCATCAAACTGTCATCATTCAATCATATAAACACGGGTTTATCAACGAACCGACGGACCTGATCAAACCTGGCATGGGCCAGTGGCGTTCTCGGGCGGTCTGCAAGCTTCGGCCAAGCGGATGCTATGCTGCCATTCTGATCAGTGATTAACTTCAACATGCAAACAATATCCCGTCTGGCGGCGGTTGACCTGGGCTCCAATAGTTTTCGCCTCGAAATTGGCCGGGTCGAAGGTGGCCAGTTTTACCGTACCGAATACCTCAAAGAGACCGTTCGCCAGGGTGGTGGGCTCGACGAGACGCGCAATCTCACTCCACAGGCAATGCAGCGGGGTTGGGACTGTCTGGCCCGGTTTGGCGAGCGCTTGGCAGGTTTTTCACCCGACGAGGTTCGGGCCGTGGCAACACAAACCCTGCGCGAGGCGCGTAACCGGGACGACTTCCTGCGTCCGGGTGGACAACTGCTGGGTTTCCCGATTGACGTGATTTCCGGCCGCGAAGAGGCGCGTCTGATCTACCAGGGTGTGGCGCAGGCTCTGCCACGCCAGGAAGAACGCCGGCTGGTGATCGACATTGGCGGGCGCTCCACCGAACTGATCCTGGGCAGTGGCTTGGAGCCGCTGCAAATGGAATCCTACCGGGTGGGCAGCATTGCATGGTCGATGCGCTATTTCCCAGGTGGGGTCTTTACCAAGCGGACTTTTGAGACCGCAGAAATTGCTGCAAAGGCTGTCCTCGATGAGGCACTCAACCTCTACACGCCCGACCAGTGGGACGTCGCGTATGGCTCAGCGGGAACGGTCAACGCGGTCGGCGATGTGCTGGTTGCAGCCGGCTGGCCTGCGGGTTCTATCACCCAGGATGGCCTGGACTGGTTGCTCGAGCGGCTGATCGCTGCCCAAAGTGCTGAGCGTGTGCGCCTGCTGGGCATGAAGGAGGATCGCAAGGCGATCATTGGTGGGGGGTTGAGCATTCTGCGTGCACTGTTCGACCTTCTGGGCATCAGCACCTTGACACAAACCACGGGTGGCTTGCGTCATGGGCTGCTGATGGACATCCTCGGGCAGCATCAGCAACACACCGATTTGCGCGCACATTCGGTCGAACGACTGGCAGCCAAGTTTGGTGCCGACCCGGTACACGGCAAGCGTGTTGGGAAGGTTGCCACCCATTTGTTCGACCAACTGTGTGTCGACAAGCCCATGGCTGAGCCACAGTTGCAAAGCCGAATGCGAGAAAAATTGCTGTGGGCGGGGCAGTTGCACGAGATTGGCAGCCACATTTCGCACAGTGATTACCACAAACACGGCGCCTATATTCTTGACAACACCGATGCCATGGGATTTGCCCTGACCGAGCTGCATCGCCTGAGCCTGCTGGTTTTGGGGCATCGTGGCAAGCTGCGCAAACTTGAAGTCGAGCTTGACGATCCGACCCTGGTGCAATTGCTGCTGGCCCTGCGTCTGGCCGTGGTTCTGTGCCACGCCCGGCGTGACCCTGACCTGAGTGGTTTGACCATTCATCGTGACCGACGCAGTGGCGGCAGTTTTACGCTCAACCTGCGACGTGAGTGGGCTGGCATGTATCCACAGTCAGCCCATTTGCTCAACGAAGAAGTGATCGCCTGGCAAAAAACACCCTGGTCGTTAAGGGTGGTGGAAATCTGAGTTCTGGCTCATGGTTTGGGGTGCTCGCTGTGGGACACCTCGTAGGCGTCTGCCACATAGGCTGGCCCCTTCATGAGCCACACGATGACGCAGGCAATGGCGATGGTCAACACCGCTGTCCATACCAGCACGACGACGCCGATCATGACAAAGTCAAAGGTCTGGATGCTGCGCTCGAGCTCCGCCAGACTTGACCCGGAAAACCAACTGCGTGCCGCCCACGCCGCCAGCACTGGCAAAAGCGTGCCTGCGAGCAGCACGTTTGGCATCATCCGCAACAGCCGCAACTCAAAGCCGTAGGGTGTGCGCCGATATCCTGGGAGCTTGTTGAGCCAGTTCATGGCGACATTGTAGGAAGCATGAAGCCCAGCCTGATGAATTCAGGTCAATCGCTACCCACCAGCCACTTTTGCATAAAACTGGCATGCCCCATGGATGGGTCAAGCTGGTAGTTTTCAAAACCGATCCTCTGGTAGAGCGCAACCGCCGAGTGGTTACCCGACAACACCTCCAGTGTGAGTTTGCAGGCACCCCGCTGGCGGGCAAGGCGCTCGACCTCAAGCAACATCAACACGCCAATACGCAAGCCTCGATGGGATGCCAGCACGACCACATCGTGCACATTGACCAATGGTTTGCAGGCGAAGGTGGAAAACCCCTCGACACAGTTGACCAGCCCCACCGGCAACATCTGCTGGCTCCTGTCAAACGCCAGCACGCTGAAAAGTGTGGGCCGCTGGCGCAACGCATCTGCCAGATGTGTTTTGGCAAAGGCAGACAAACCCTCACCACCACCGGCCGGATCTCGCGCGTAGGCGTCAAGCAAGCCCAGCAGCGCGGCCATGTCTGCCTCATCGGAGTAATCCGCCTGGCGAATCTGCAGATCAGCGGCGTCCATCATGGTGCGCATCGCGTTCAGACCGACAGCGTCTGCGCGATACGCTGGGCACAGTCCTGCGCCTGCTGTGCACTACGCGCCTCAACCATCACCCGCAGCAGCGGCTCGGTCCCACTGGCACGAATCAGTACTCGCCCGTTGTCGCCCAGTTCTGCTTCAACGGCGCGTTGTGCTGCGGCCATTTCGGCGCTGGAGCGCCAGTCCTGGCCAGCCAGCAAACGCACATTGATCAGGGTCTGCGGGAACAACTGAACATCCGCCAGCAACTCGGCCAGTTGTTTACCACTGCGCACCAGGGTTTGCAACACTTGCAGGGTCGAGATCAGACCATCTCCGGTGGTGTGTTTGTCCAGTGCCAGCAAATGCCCCGAGCCTTCACCACCGAGTAACCAGCCACGTTGCTCGAGCTCTTCGAGCACGTACCGGTCACCCACCTTGGCCCGCACAAATGCCACCCCACGCGCCGTGAGTGCAACTTCCACCGCCATGTTGGTCATCAGTGTTCCCACCACACCCGGGACCATCTCACCTCGGCGCAACCGGTCATCGACCATCAGGTACAACAACTCGTCACCGTTGAACAGCCGACCGTGCGCGTCGACCAATTGCAAGCGGTCGGCGTCACCATCAAGCGCGACACCCAGATCAGCGCGATGTGTCCTGATGGCCTCCACCAAAGCCTGCGGATGCGTCGCACCAAAGCCTTGATTGATATTCAGGCCATCTGGCGAGCAGCCGATCGAAATCACCTCCGCCCCGAGTTCGTGGAACACTTTGGGCGCAATATGGTAGGCCGCACCATTCGCTGCGTCGACCACGATGCGCAAACCCTTGAGGGTGAGATTATTGGCAAAGGTGCTTTTGCAAAACTCGATGTATCGCCCGGCGGCATCGTCGAGTCGACGCGCTTTGCCCAGGCTGGCAGAGTCGGCCCACACCGGATCCTTGGCCAGTGCGGCCTCGACCTGAATCTCCCATTCATCAGGCAGTTTGGTGCCTTGGGCGCTAAAAAATTTGATACCGTTGTCGTCAAATGGGTTATGACTGGCGCTGATCACCACCCCCAGCGAGGCGCGCTGGGCGCGGGTCAGGTAAGCGACCCCAGGTGTTGGCAACGGCCCCAACAGCACCACGTCAACACCGGCCGAGTTGAAGCCGCTCTCCAGCGCACTCTCCAGCATATACCCCGAAATACGCGTGTCCTTGCCAATCAGGACTGTAGGTCTGGCTTCCGAGCGTTTGAGCACCTGGCCCACGGCATGTGCCAGATGCAAGACAAAGTCAGGTGTGATCGGTGGTTTGCCTACCGTGCCGCGGATGCCGTCGGTCCCAAAATACTGCCTGCTCATATGGATGTTCTTTCCCTGTTTTTGTGCGAATGCACACCTTGTGTGATTATCCGGCAGCCTTCAGCACCCGCAAGACCTGCACCGTTTCTTTCACGTCATGCACACGCACCACTGACGCACCGCGTTGCACCGCCAGCAACGCGGCCGCCAGACTCGGCGCCAGGCGTTGCTGCGCTGACAAAACTGCCCCACCGTCGCCTGCCAACGCCATGCCCGCCAAAGACGATTTGCGAGACCAGCCCAGCAGCAAGGGGTAACCCGCCTGCAACAGTTCGCTTTGCCGGGCCAACAGTGCGAAATTCTGCGCGACAGTCTTTCCAAAACCAATACCCGGATCCAGCAAAATTCGTGACTTTTCGACCCCTAGCGCAGACAATTCAAGCGCTTCATGCTCTAAAAACGAGAGTACCTGACCAACGACATCACCCGTCATGGGAGACACCTGCATGGTTTGTGGCTGCAGATGCATGTGCATCAGGCACACGCCGCAATTGGGGTGCCCCGCAATCACCTGCGCTGCCGAAGCTGTTTGACTTCCATCGGTCCAGCGCAAGGCCCAGATGTCGTTGATGATGTCCGCCCCAATGTCCAGCACGGCCTGCATCACCTGCGGCTTGTACGTGTCCACCGATATCGGTACACCGAGCAAAACCGCTTGGCGCACCACGGGCAGCAGCCGCGCCAGTTCGTCTGACAAACTCAACGGCGTGGCACCTGGCCGGGTTGACTCACCACCAATATCCAGCAGGTCGGCTCCATCCTGAAGCAACTGTTCACAATGCCGCAAGGCAGCTACGGTGGAACAGTTTTGCCCGCCATCCGAGAACGAATCCGGAGTGACATTGACAATGCCCATCACTTTCGGAGTGTCGAGCTCAATCTGGAATCGGGAGGTTTGCCAATACATAAAAAAGCGGGGCCACAGCCCCGCCGGATTTGAGTCAAAGAATCTCAGGCCGCGTGCGGCGCTGCTTCTGTCTTGACAGCCGGTGTCCCACCTCCGCTACCACCCTCCGAGCCAGCGGCGGGTACACGCGGGCTCCAGTCTTTGGGCGGACGAGGCTCTTTGCCTGCCATGATGTCGTCAAGCTGATCACTGTCAATGGTTTCCCACTCCAGCAAGGCTTTGGCCATGGTGTGCATCTTGTCGCTGTGTTCCTCGATCAAACGACGTGCCAGCGCATACTGCTCGTCAATGATGCGGCGCACCTCGGCATCCACCTTCTGCATGGTTTCTTCGCTCATGTTGGTGGTTTTTGTCACCGAACGTCCAAGAAAAACCTCACCTTCGTTTTCGGCATAAACCATTGGGCCCAGGGCTGCTGTCATGCCGTAGCGCATCACCATATCGCGTGCAATCTGGGTGGCCCGTTCGAAGTCGTTGCTGGCTCCGGTGGTCATCTGGTTCATGAACACCTCTTCGGCAATACGGCCACCAAACAGCATGCTGATCTGGTTGAGCATGTAGTCCTTGTCATAAGAGTACCTGTCTTGCGCTGGCAGGCTCATCGTCACGCCCAATGCGCGCCCGCGGGGAATGATGGTCACCTTGTGTACCGGATCACACTTGGGCAGCAATTTACCGATCAGGGCGTGGCCCGACTCGTGGTACGCGGTATTGCGGCGCTCTTCCTCGGGCATCACCATGCTCTTGCGCTCCGGACCCATCAGGATCTTGTCTTTGGCTTTCTCGAAATCCTGCATCTCTACCGTCCGGGCATTGCGCCGGGCTGCCATCAACGCGGCTTCATTACACAGATTGGCCAGGTCCGCACCGCTCATGCCGGGTGTACCGCGTGCGATCACCGACGCGTTGACATCCTGATTCAGCGGAATTTTGCGCATGTGCACATTGAGGATCTGTTCGCGGCCACGGATATCCGGCAAAGTGACATAAACCTGGCGGTCAAAGCGACCCGGACGCAACAATGCCGCGTCCAGAATGTCGGGGCGGTTGGTGGCAGCCACCACAATCACACCCAAATTGGTCTCAAAACCGTCCATCTCGACCAGCATCTGGTTCAAGGTTTGTTCGCGCTCATCATTGCCACCACCCAAACCAGCACCACGCTGACGGCCTACGGCGTCAATTTCGTCAATAAAAATGATGCAGGGCGCGTTCTTTTTGGCGTTCTCAAACATGTCGCGTACACGGCTGGCACCAACACCAACAAACATTTCAACAAAGTCCGATCCGGAAATGGAGAAAAAGGGTACCTTGGCTTCCCCGGCGATACTTTTGGCCAGCAGCGTTTTACCGGTGCCAGGTGGCCCGACCAATAACAGGCCGCGTGGAATACGCCCACCAAGCTTTTGAAATTTGGCTGGGTCCTTAAGAAAATCGACGACTTCCTTGACTTCTTCTTTGGCCTCATCACAGCCTGCGACGTCGGCAAAGGTCACCGTGTTGGTGTTTTCGTCCAGCAGCCGAGCCTTGCTCTTGCCAAAGCTGAAGGCACCACCCTTGCCGCCGCCCTGCATCTGGCGCATGAAGTAAATCCACACCCCAATGAGTAGCAGCATGGGACCCCAGCTGACCAGCAGCGTCATGAGCAAGGAGCCTTCTTCACGCGGGCGCACATCGAACTTCACATCGTTGGCGATCAAATCACCGACCAGGCCCCGATCGAGATAGGTGGCGGTGGTGCGCACTTTGCGGTCATCGGTGGTGACAGCAATGATCTCGGTCCCGCTTTGCCCCTCCTGGATCACCGCGCTCTTGATACGGTTGTTGCGTACTTCATCAAGAAAATCGGAGTAACCCACATAGCCCGCACCGACGCCAGGACGGGTGTCGAACTGCTTAAAAACAGTGAACAACACCATCGCAATGACCAGCCAGACCGCTATTTTTGAAAACCAGGGATTGTTCAAGCGAAACTCCGATAAGGACTCTAAACAGACTCACACCAAATCTGTGGCCGGATTTTAGGCGCTTCACTCCACCGGAGATGGCAGCATTGGCGTATCAGCCACAGCCTTTTCATGGAATTACCCGCTATTTGACCCCTTTGCCGACCAAAAACGTCTCGGCAGACTTGTCCCGCGAAGCTTTGGGTTTGATACGCTTGACGGTGGCGAACACCTCATTAAAGCGTTTGAACAGGGGTTCGTAACTGGCACCATGAAACACCTTGGCCACCAGCGCCCCCTGCGGTTTCAGATGGGTTTGTGCGAACTCCAGAGCCAGTTCCACCAGCAGTTCGATTCTTGCAGCGTCACTGGATGCAATGCCAGAGAGGTTGGGCGCCATGTCCGACAACACCACATCAGCCTGCTGCCCTTGCATGTGATGCGTCAGTTGCGCCAGTACCGCCTCATCGTGGATGTCGCCCTGAACGAACAGCACATCCTCGATCGGCTCCATCGGCAGCATATCCAGCGCGATGATCCGACCGTTCAACGCTCCCATTGCGGCACCACCACCAGTGGCAGATTTGGGCGCTAGTTTGCGCCTTGCGTACTGGCTCCAGGCACCGGGGGCTGAGCCCAGGTCAACCACCAGTTGCCCGGCTTGAATGAGGTGCAGGGTTTCGTCTATTTCCTTGAGCTTGTACGCGGCGCGGGCGCGGTAACCATCCTTTTGCGCCAGCTTGACGTAGGTGTCATTGACATGGTCATTGAGCCACGCGCGGTTGACCTTGCTGCTTTTGACTGTGGATTTCATTCGGTTCAAATGGTTTGGGTGTCACCGATAATAAGGCCATGCCTCAAATACAACTTACCCCCGCGCAACGCAAATTGCATCGCGCCGATGCGCACCACCTGGATCCGGTCGTCATGATCGGTGGTGACGGCCTGACCGATGCCATCAAGAAGGAAACGGATGCCGCCCTCAACGCGCATGGTCTCATCAAGATACGCGTGTTCTCCGATGATCGAACGGCCCGTGAGGCGATGCTCGCGGATCTGGCCAACACGCTCGATGCAGCGCCAATCCAGCACATTGGCAAACTGCTGGTGTTGTGGCGCCCCTTGCCAGAGCGTGAAAAAACCGTGGATGAAGACCGCATGCCTGGCCCACGTGACGTCAAGGTGCTCAAGTTCAGCAAACGTGGTGGCCAGCGTCCTGAGGTCAAAACCCTGCGTGTGCTGGGCAATCAGCGCCTGACAACGGGTGGCCAGATCAAGCGTGCCAAGAAGAAACCGGTCAGCATCAAAAAACGCAATCAGGATTGAACCGCCGTGCCAACGCGCCGCTGCAAACGAGCAAACACCACGCCGGCGCAAAGCCACTGCAACAGGTACAAACCGGTGCCCACACTGTGCCAGACACGCAGGTTGTCGCGGGCAACGATGCGCGGTGCCACAGCAAACTCCAATAGCAGAGCCAGCAGCATCCCCAAAGTAATAAAAATAATAGCGCTATTCATCCGACCATATTGGGCTGGAGGCTGATTTTCCCTGTCATTGAGAAGTAGCAACAAGCCACACACCACCGCCACCCAGGTCTGTGCCGTGAACAGCTTCGCTGCCATATTGCCTGCCAGTGCTGGCGCTGGCAGGTGGGCAAACAACATCGGCACGACATAAAAACCCACAGTTGACATGCTGCCCCACCACAGCGCAGCGATCCAGACCGAGCCGCGTGCGAGCAAGGCTTTCACCGGATTTGGCCCGCTTAAATATAGTTGACGCTAACCACCTCGTAGCGGCGCAAACCGCCTGGTGCCTGGAACTCGGCGACGTCGCCCTCTTCCTTGCTGATCAGTGCCCGGGCAATCGGGCTGTTGATGTTGAGCCGACCCAGCTTGATGTCGGCCTCGTCTTCGCCAACAATCTGGTAAGTGACCTTGTCACCGCTGTTTTCGTCTTCAAGTTCCACTGTGGCGCCAAACACCACCCGTCCGCCAGCGTCGAGCGCGGCTGGGTCAATCACTTGCGCGGCAGAGAGCTTACCTTCGAGCTCCTGGATTCGCCCCTCAACAAACGCCTGTTTGTCTTTGGCAGCATCGTACTCGGCGTTTTCGCTCAAGTCCCCTTGTGCGCGCGCTTCAGAGATGGCGTTGATGACAGCCGGACGCTCAATGGTCTTGAGCCGATGCAACTCGGCCTTGAGCGCCTCAGCGCCGCGCTTGGTGATGGGAAGAGTCGCCACTGTCAGCTCCGTGAATGATCAAATGCTACAAAATGAAACCGCCGAACCTTGCGGCACGGCGGTGAGCGCGAATTATGCCGCGAAAAAACTCTACCAGGCCGCTGACTGGTGCAGCAATTCAGACAAGGCAGAGCTGACCTCTGCGCCCTGCTCCATCGTGCTCATGTGACCACAGTGCTCGAGGATAAGCAACCGGGCACCTTTGATGGCCGCAGCAATGCGTGCATGCTGTTCAGGCGGGCTCCACAGGTCCTGTCGGCCAGTCAGGACCAGCGTCGGGCAAACAATCTGCGCCAACACGTCAGATGCATCCGGACGGTGGATCAAGGCATGGGTTTGTGCGGCGAACTGATCCGGACTGCTGCGCTCCAGCATATCCAGCACCGATTCAAACAATGGCGTGGCCAATCGGTCAGGATGCACCATGCCTCTGGCCCAATGGGCACCCATGGCGCGCATGCCACGCCGCTGCGCCAATGCCACCAATGCCAGGCGGCCCTCACTTTCCTTGGCACCGGCCTCTCCGGCAGGCAGGGGGTGCGCCCCCATGTTGAGCAAGGCCAAATGCGAGATACGCTGTGGCACCATGCGAACCAGCTCCAGAGCCACGCGGCCACCCATGGAATGCCCGGCAACAGCCAGCGGGCCACTGGGGGCCTGCGCCAGCACGGCGCGTGCCATGTCAGGCAAGTTATTGCAATGGCCATAGTCCACCACCACCACATCCGCCTGAGCTGCCAGGGTGTGCACCTGTTGCGCCCAGACTTCAGCGTCACACATCAAGCCAGGTAACAACATCAAGGTTTGCATACGATTCAGGCTCCAGCCCTTTATCTAAATATGTTTAACGCTATAAACTTTGATAGTTTGTTCAGCTTGCAGCCAACTGGGCATGCATTTCCTGGACCGAAATCACGTCCAGATCATCCATGTAGCGCATGCCCTCCACGGCGGCTTCAGCTCCGGCAATGGTGGTGAAGGTGGTGACTCGCGAAAGCAGCGCGGTGGTGCGGATCTGGCGTGAGTCAGCAATGGCGTTGCGCCGCTCTTCCACGGTATTGATGACCAGGATGATCTCGTCGTTTTTCATCATGTCCACAATGTGCGGTCGGCCTTCAGCCACCTTGTACACCGAACCACACGGCACACCGGCAGCGTTGATCGTGGCAGCTGTGCCTTTGGTGGCGATCACCACAAAACCCATGGCCACCAAGGATCTAGCCACCTCAATGGCACGCGGTTTGTCACTGCCTTTGACCGAGATAAACACCTTGCCGCTGGACGTGCCGTCCGGCAGGTGCGCGCGAGGCAGCTTGGTCTGTGCACCCATTTGTGACTTGACAAACGCCTCGCCAAAGGTCTTGCCCACACCCATCACCTCACCGGTCGATTTCATCTCAGGTCCCAGAATCGTGTCGACACCCGGGAACTTGACAAACGGGAACACCGCCTCTTTGACACTGAAATAGGGTGGCGTCACCTCAGCCGCAATACCTTGCGCGGCCAGCGTTTGCCCGACCATACAACGCGCAGCGACCTTGGCCAGTTGAATGCCGGTGGCTTTGGACACAAATGGCACCGTCCGGCTGGCGCGCGGGTTGACCTCCAGCACAAAAATCACATCCTTGCCATCAATGTTCTGAATGGCAAACTGCACGTTCATCAAGCCCACCACATTGAGCGCCGTGGCCATGGCGCGCGTCTGGCGCTTGATCTCCGTCACTGTCTCAGTAGTCAGGCTGTAAGGCGGCAGCGAACACGCGGAGTCACCACTGTGTACACCGGCCTGCTCGATGTGCTCCATCACGCCGCCAATAAAGGTTTGGCCGTCGGCGTCGCGCACGCAGTCCACGTCACATTCAATGGCGTCATTCAAGAAGCGATCCAGCAGCACGGGGGAGTCGTTGGACACCTTGACCGCCTCGCGCATGTAGCGCTCCAGATCACGCTGCTCGTGCACAATTTCCATGGCTCGGCCACCCAGCACGTAGCTCGGGCGCACCACCAGCGGATAGCCCAGCGCTGCGGCCTTTTCCAGAGCTTCTGTCTCGGTACGTGCTGTCGCGTTGGGTGGCTGCAGCAGTAGCAGCTCGTGCAACAGTTTCTGAAAACGTTCACGGTCTTCGGCCGCGTCGATCATGTCGGGACTGGTGCCGATGATAGGCACCCCGTTGGCTTCCAGGCCAAGTGCCAGTTTCAAAGGCGTCTGGCCGCCGTATTGCACGATGACGCCGGTGGGTTTTTCTTTCTCGACAATTTCCAGCACGTCTTCAAGGGTCAGCGGCTCAAAGTACAGGCGGTCACTGGTGTCGTAGTCGGTCGAAACCGTTTCGGGGTTGCAGTTGACCATGATGGTCTCATAACCGTCTTCGCGCATGGCAAGTGCCGCGTGCACACAGCAGTAGTCGAACTCGATGCCCTGCCCAATACGGTTGGGGCCACCACCCAGCACCATGATTTTCTTGCGGTCGGTTGGCTGCGCCTCGCATTCGCTGCCCTGTGCCTCGTAAGTCGAGTACATGTACGCCGTGTTGGTGGCAAATTCTGCGGCGCAGGTGTCGACCCGCTTGTACACCGGGCGCACACCCAGCGCGTGGCGGCGGGCGCGCACGGCGGTGTCCGTTGCCTTGAACTGCTTGGCCAGGCGGCGGTCAGAAAAGCCTTTTTGCTTCAAGGCACGCAGCGTGGCTGCGTCGATGCTGTCCAGCGCGGTGCCGATGGGGGGCTGTGGCAAACGCTCAATTTCGAGTTCGATTTTGACGATCTGTTCGATCTGCACCAGGAACCACTTGTCGATCTTGGTGATGTCATGCACCTCATCGAGGCTCCAGCCAGCGGCAAAGGCATCACCCACGTACCAGATCCGGTCGGGCCCGGGCTCGCCGAGCTCTTTCTCAAGCAGTTCGCGGTCCTGCGTCTTCTCGTTCATGCCGTCCACGCCGACTTCCAGGCCGCGCAGCGCTTTCTGGAACGACTCCTGAAAGGTGCGGCCCATCGCCATCACCTCACCCACACTCTTCATCTGGGTGGTCAGGCGGCTGTCGGCAGCCGGAAATTTCTCAAATGCGAAACGCGGAATCTTGGTGACCACATAGTCGATGCTGGGTTCAAACGATGCAGGCGTGGCGCCCCCGGTGATCTCGTTCTTGAGTTCATCCAGGGTATAGCCCACCGCCAGCTTGGCCGCCACCTTGGCAATCGGGAAACCCGTGGCTTTGGACGCCAGCGCGCTGGAGCGGCTGACGCGCGGGTTCATCTCGATCACCACCATGCGCCCGTCTGCCGGGTTGATGGAAAACTGCACGTTCGAGCCGCCGGTGTCCACGCCGATTTCGCGCAGCACCGCCAGGCTGGCGTTACGCAAGATCTGGTATTCCTTGTCGGTCAGTGTCTGCGCCGGGGCGACCGTGATCGAGTCCCCGGTGTGCACCCCCATCGGGTCGAGGTTTTCAATGGAACAGACGATGATGCAGTTGTCCGCCTTGTCGCGCACCACCTCCATCTCATACTCTTTCCAGCCGAGCAACGATTCTTCAATCAGCAGTTCGTTGGTGGGGGATGCTTCCAGCCCGCGTTTGCAGATGATCTCAAACTCTTCGGGGTTGTAGGCAATGCCGCCACCGGTGCCGCCGAGGGTGAAGCTCGGGCGGATCACCGTCGGAAACCCGACCTTTTTCTGCACAGTCCAGGCTTCATCCATGCTGTGGGCGATGCCCGACCTGGCTGAGCCCAGACCAATCTTGGTCATCGCGTCTTTAAATTTGAGACGGTCTTCGGCCTTGTCGATGGCCTCGGGCGTGGCACCAATCAGCTCCACCGGTTTGCCGGTCGCCGCGCCAGTGTATTTGTCCAGCACACCGTTGTGCCACAAATCCAGCGCACAGTTCAGCGCGGTCTGTCCGCCCATGGTCGGCAAAATGGCATCGGGGCGTTCTTTGGCAATGATTTTCTCGACCGTTTTCCAGGTGATGGGCTCGATGTAAGTCACGTCGGCCGTGGCCGGGTCGGTCATGATGGTGGCCGGGTTGCTGTTGATCAAGATGACCTTGTAGCCCTCTTCGCGCAGTGCCTTGCAGGCTTGCACGCCGGAGTAGTCAAACTCGCAGGCCTGGCCAATGATGATGGGGCCAGCGCCAATGATCAGGATGCTTTGGATGTCGGTACGTTTTGCCATAATTTTGTATTAAAACTGCCTCTAGCCCAATCTCTATAAGCGCAAGCAGCTCCTTTATTTATAACTAATCAATTGAGGCTGGCCGTGGCCAATTTGCTGCCAAACCACACAAACAGGCCACCCACCAGGCTTGACAAACCACCCGACAGGCGTTTACGCTGGCTGAAGGTTTGCGCCAATCGGGCGCCTGCAAAAATCAGCACCGTGAGGTAGGCCGCGCTGAAGCCCATCAAAATGGCGCTCAAAATCAGAAACGGCACCTCGGGCTGGGCGTAGGCCGGATCAATGAACTGCACAAAAAACGACAGCAGAAACAAAATCGCCTTGGGGTTAAGCAGGCTGATGACCAGCGCGCGACGGAAAGGCCGCTGCAAATGGGCTGCGGTGGGCACCGGGGAAGCGCCCTCAGCGCTGACCACTGGTGCATCAGCCGGGCGGCGCAGGCCCTTGAGCGCGCCCCACAGCAAATTCAGCCCGATCCAGAACAGATAGGCCGCACCGACATACTTCACCACCATGAACAAGGCCGGATGCGTGCGCAACAGACTGGCCGCGCCCAGGGCAGTGCACAGCAGCAACACCGTGTCGCCGACAAAAACGCCATAAGCCCCCTGAAACCCGGCGCGCACACCTCGGGCCGTGGCCACGCTCAACACATACAGCGAGTTTGGCCCGGGCAACAGAATGATGCCAAAGGCCCCGACCACGTAGGTCCCCAGGTCAGTGACGCCATAAAAACTCACGCACGCGCCTCCATCGAAGCGATGAAACGGTCAAACAGATAGCCGATGTCGTGCGGGCCGGGTGATGCCTCGGGGTGACCTTGAAAACAAAACGCCGGCTGGTCAGTACGCTCCAGACCCTGCAGCGTGCCGTCAAACAAACTCACATGGGTGGCGCGCAGGTTGGCGGGCAAGGTTTTTTCGTCCACCGCAAAACCATGGTTTTGGCTGGTGATGGACACTCGGCCGCTGTCCAGATCTTTGACCGGATGGTTGGCGCCATGGTGGCCAAACTTCATCTTGAAGGTTTTGGCCCCACTGGCCAGTGCCATGATCTGGTGCCCCAAGCAAATGCCAAAGGTGGGAATGCCAGAGTCGATCAACTGGGCAGCCGCCGCAATGGCGTAGTCGCAGGGCTCGGGGTCACCTGGGCCGTTGCTCAGGAAGATGCCATCGGGTTGGAGTTGCTGTGCTGCTTGCGCCGAGGTTTGCGCCGGCACCACCGTGACACGGCAGCCACGTTGCGCCAACATACGCAGGATATTTTTCTTCACACCAAAGTCGTACGCCACGACATGAAACCGTGCATTGGCTTGCTCGCCATAGCCGGGCGGGCCATTCAATTGCGGGTTGAACAAAGCCCACTCGGTCTGACTCCAAGCATAACTCTCGGGGCTGGAGACCACCTTGGCCAGGTCAGTACCCGCCATCGCCGGGGCGGATTTGGCCAGCGCTTGGGCTTTGGCAATCACCTGCGGTGTTACCGACTCGCCTGCGCCAAGCGCCAGAATACAACCGTTTTGTGCACCGCCGCTGCGCAGTTGGCGCGTCAATTGGCGTGTGTCGATGTTGGAAATGGCCACCGTGCCCTCAGCCACCAGGTAGTCGCTCAGGCTCTGAGTCGAGCGGAAGTTGGAGGCCAGCAAAGGCAGATCGCGAATGATCAGACCCGCCGCATGAACCTTGTCTGACTCCACGTCTTGGGTATTGGTGCCGGTGTTGCCAATGTGCGGATAGGTGAGCGTGACGATCTGCTGGCAATAACTGGGGTCGGTGAGGATTTCCTGGTAGCCGGTCATCGAGGTGTTGAATACCACTTCACCAACGGTGGAGCCGGCTGCGCCAATGGATTGACCGATATAGACCGTGCCGTCTGCGAGCGCCAAAATGGCGTGGGGGGTGTTTCCCTTGAGGGACAAAAGCACTGGGATCTCCGGATAGGTTACGGGTACGCCCATGCCTGCTCAAGAGTTGCCTCTTGGGTGGAATTGGTAAGGGGATGGTGCTTGGGCTGCGAAAGGGCGTACGCGGACTGCAAAACTGGCGCAGAGTATAGCTGAGGGCTTGGTGTCGTCGGCGGTGACGGGCACCTCAAATCAGGGTTAACCCGATGACAACCGACAGGCAGCCGTTGCGCTGGCATGCAGACAAATCGCTGCAGCACTAGCCACGTTAAGTGACTCCTCACCGCCCGGCTGGGCAATACGTACCTGCTTGCTGGCCAGCGCAGCCAAGGCCGCACTTATACCCTGCCCTTCATGCCCTAGGGCCCAAACACATTTGGTCGGTAGCTCCTTATTCAGAAGCATCTCATGGAGAAACGGACCCTGGTGAGAACTTGTCACCAACAACGGCAGGGTGAGTTGCTGCACAGCACGGACGTCCATGGACTCCAGCAGTTGCAGGCCCCAGTGCGCCCCCATCCCCGCACGCAAAACCTTGGGTGACCAAAGCGCCGCAGTTCCCTTCAGGGCGATCACCTGTTTAAAACCAAAGGCAGATGCACTGCGCAAGATCGCACCAACGTTTCCCGCGTCCTGAACCCGGTCCAGCACAACGCTGGGCATCTGTGATTGAAGCTCTGGGGTGGTCGGCAAATCAAATACAAACCCCATGCGAGAGGGGGATTCGAGCGCGCTCAAACCGGCGTACAGTGCCTCCGGCAATATGATATTTTTTGTAGCTGCCAGCCCATACTGCTCATGCGCTAAAGGCCAAACTGATTGAGAAAAGACACCCAGCGACGGACGCACCCCGCGCGACATCGCAGCTCGAACCAGATGGTCTCCCTCGACCCAGATGCGGCCCTGCTTGCGGTAATCGGTGTTGGCGTGTGCCAAGCGACGCAGTTCCTTGAGCTGCGCGTTGTCGCGCGACTGGATTACAACGGGTTCATTCATGTGCGCGGGCGGGCCATGTCAAGACACTGGCGCACCGGTGCAAAGCTGCGCCGGTGCTGCGTGCAGATCCCATGCGCCGCCAGCGCATCCAGATGCTGCGCTGTGCCGTAACCCTTGTGTTTTGCAAACCCGTAGTTTGGGAACTGCTGATCGAGTTCCAGACACAAATGGTCTCGTGTCACCTTGGCAAGAATGGACGCCGCAGAGATCGCCGACACCAGCGCATCCCCTTTGATCACTGCCTCACAACGCATCGGCATGGTCGGCAAACGGTTACCGTCAACCAGGACCAGTTTGGGAACAAGGCGCAGGCCGTCAACCGCGCGGCGCATGGCAAGCAGGGTTGCCTGCAAGATATTCAGCCGATCAATCTCCTCGACACTGGCCTGCGCCACTGAAAAACACAGGGAGTAGGCGCGAATATCGTCAAACAGGCGCTCACGTTTCTTTGCTGTCAGAGTCTTTGAATCAGCCAGTCCGGCAATGGGGTGCAGGTCATCCAGAATGACCGCTGCCGCCACCACCGGCCCGGCCAGTGGGCCCCGGCCAGCCTCGTCGACGCCTGCGATCAAGCCGTTGACACCCCAAGTGAGCGCAAGTTGGCGCATGTTGGGCTGGCGCGCCCGGCGCGGTTTTTTGCGCTCAGGTCTGGAGGGTTTGGGCAATGGCATGGGCGGCAAGGGTCGGGGTGTCGCGGTGCAGGTCCTGGTGCAGCACGGTAAAGCGTTGTTCAAGTTGCCGGATTCTCGCAGGTGGACAATTCAACCACTCCAGTACATCCTGCGCCAACGCTTGCGGCGTCGCGGCAGTCTGCAGCAGTTCAGGGACCACAAACTCGCCACACAGGATATTGGGCAAGCCCACCCAGGGCTGCAGACGCTTGCGACGCATGATGGCCCACGACAGGGCGGCCATACGGTAGGCAATAACCATGGGGCGTTTGAATAGCGCGGCTTCCAGCGTGGCCGTGCCACTGGCAATCAATGTGACATCACACGCGGCCAGCGCGGTGTGTGACTGGCCATCGAGCACCCGAACTGCATCACCCAATCCACTGGCCGCGGCCATGGCAAGGATGCGCGACTTCAGCTGAGGCACCGCAGGAACGATGAAGCGGACACCTGGCAACGATTGTCGAACGAGAGATGCCGCCTGAAAGAAAACTTGCGCCAGGTGCTTGACCTCGGACTCCCGACTGCCCGGAAGCAAGGCCACCACCGTGTCGGTGCCGGCCAGGCCAAGCTGATGACGCGCAGCGACCCGGTCCGGCTGCATGGGGATCACGCTGGCCAGCGGGTGCCCAACGTAGGTGGCTGCAATACCATGCTGCGCCAGCAGCGCTGGCTCGAACGGAAAAATACACAACACATGGTCAACACTGCGCCTGATCTTTTCCAATCGTTCGGGTCGCCAGGCCCATACCGATGGGCAGACAAAGTGCACCGTCTTGATGCCCTGCTGACGCAGGTCGGCTTCCAGGTCGAGATTGAAGTCAGGTGCATCGACACCAATAAATATGCCGGGTGGTTCGGCCAGCAGACGCCTTTTGAGCTGGTTTCGAATACCTAGGATCTCCCGGTAACGGAGCAACACATCCCAGCCAAAGCCGTGTACCGCCAGTTTCTCGCAGGGCCACCAGGCGTCAAAGCCGCGCCTGACCATGTGTGGTCCGCCAATTCCCACACTTTGCATCTCGGGCCAACGCTGGCGCATGCCATCCAAAAGCAGCCCTGCCAACAGATCACCCGAGGTCTCACCGGCAACCAGGGCAGCGTTCAGCACAGCTGGCACAGGGTGGTCCAGTGGCTGGGGTCAGCGAACGATGCCGCGCTGCACCGAAACTTTATCCAGGAACGAGAGCATCATCTGGACATCAGGCGTCCGTTCAGGCTGATCTTTGTCCAGATCAGCAATGCGTGAAATGGCTGCCTGCAAAGTCAGATCTTCGCGGTACAAAGCCTTGTGCATCGCCTTGATACCTGCCAAGCGCTCGGCCGAGAAGCCGCGCCGACGCAAACCTTCGTAATTCATCGACCGCGCGGCAGCGGGTTGACCCTGACACATGACAAAAGGAGGCAAATCAGCCAGCAAGACCGAACTGATCGCTGTCATACAGTGCGCGCCGATCCGTACAAACTGGTGCACACCGGTAAACCCACCCAGAATGGCCCAATCACCCACATGCACATGCCCCGCCAGCGTGGCGTTGTTGGCAAAAATCGTGTTGTTACCGACCTGGCAGTCGTGCGCCAAATGCACATAGGCCATGATCCAGTTGTCGTTGCCCAAACGCGTTACGCCGGCATCGCCGGGTGAACCAATGTTGAAGCTGCAAAACTCGCGCACCGTGTTGCGATCACCAATCACCAACTCGCACGGCTCGCCAGCGTATTTTTTGTCCTGCGGAATGGCTCCCAGCGACGTGAATTGAAAGATCCTGTTGTCACGGCCAATGGTAGTGTGACCCTCGATGACCACATGCGGCCCAACCGCGGTGCCAGCGCCAATCTTGACGTGAGGACCAATGAGACTGTAAGGGCCCACGCTGACGCTGCTGTCAAGCTCGGCTGCAGGATCCACGATGGCAGTAGGATGGATGGCACTCATGGCACGCTCCGTCAGCCGACTTTGCGCATGGCACAAGTCAGCTCGGCTTCCACCGCCAGATCGCCATCCACCAATGCGCGTACCTTGAACTTGAAAATACCGGCCTTCATCCGCAGCAGTTCCGCCTCCAGGATCAGCTGGTCGCCAGGTTCAACCGGTCGCTTGAAGCGCGCAGCCTCAATGCCGGCAAAGTAATACACCATGTCGTCGGTGGGTTGGGCATCCAGTGCGTCAAAAGAGAGTAACGCTGCGGCCTGCGCCAGTGCCTCAAGCATCAGGACACCTGGCATCACCGGGCGGTGAGGAAAATGTCCCTCAAAGAAGGGTTCGTTGATGGTGATATTTTTCAGAGCCCGGATGGACTTGCCCTTTTCAATGCTCAACACACGGTCGACCAGGAGAAAAGGATAGCGGTGTGGTAGTTTTTTAAGTATCTTGTGGATGTCCATCGGCTTTGTCCGGTAAATTGTCTTTGCTTTGGCTTTTGATTTGGGATTCCAGTGTTCGGATGCGTTCACGCAGGCTGGCCAGTTGTTTCACGACCGCAGCATTTTTTTCCCATGTGGCGTTGTCGTCGATCGGAAACATGCCGGTGTAATGCCCGGGTTTGCGGATCGACCGTGTCACAACGCTGGCAGCTGAGATGTTGACACCTTCGGCCAGGCTCAAATGACCAAGCACCACCGCCCCGCCACCCACGGTACAGTGGGCACCAATGTCCGCACTGCCAGCCACTCCCACGCAGCCCGCCATGGCGCTGTGGGCACCGACTCGTACGTTGTGTCCAATCTGAATCAGGTTGTCGAGCTTGACACCGCTTTCAATCACCGTATTGTCAAGCGCTCCCCGATCAATGCAGGTATTGGCGCCAATTTCCACATCGTCGCCAATCACCACAGCACCCAACTGCTCGATCTTTTCCCACTGGCCATTGTTCGGCGCAAATCCAAAACCATCGGCACCAATCACAACACCGCTGTGCAATAGACAGCGGGCACCAATAGAGCAGTCTTCACCGACGGTCACCCGAGACTTGAGCACGGTGTTTGGGCCGATACTTGCCCCGCGCTCAACAACGCACAGGGGACCAACCCATGCACTGGGGTCAACTCGCGCGGCTGGATCAATCACTGCACTGGGGTGCACGCCCGTCAACACCGTGCTTTGACGGGAGGTCTTCCAGAGTTGGGTCAAGCGCGCGTAGTAGAGGTAAGGCTGTTCGGTGACGATACATGCGCCCCGAACACGCGCTTGTTCCTCAAACTCGGGGCTGACAATCACACACGCCGCAGCACTTGCTGCAAGCTCACTCTGGTACTTGGGGTGGCTTAAGAAACTGAGTTGTTGCGCCGTCGCCGTTTTCAAAGGCGCCAAGCCTTCGATCACGCGGTCGGGATCGCCGTGGAGATGCCCACCCAACGACCTGACAATTAAACCTAAGCGAAGGGACACACGCGACCAGCCAAATCGGCCTATTTGCCGTTGGACGAGTTCAGTGCCTTGATGACCTTGTCGGTCATGTCATGTTTTGGATTGACGTACACCGCATCCTGAAAGATAAAGTCATATTTTTCGGCCACCGCGATTTCCTTGATGACCTTGTTGGCACGCTGTATCACCAATTGCAACTCTTCGTTCTTGCGCGAGTTGAGGTCCTCCTGAAACTCCCGACGCTTGCGCTGGAATTCCCGGTCCTGGTCGACGAGCTGCTTTTGTTTGCTCAAGCGCTGTGCCTCCGGCAACGTAGGTGCATCTTTCTCGAATTTTTCAGCCATTGACTTGACACTGGCACCAAGCTCGGTCAGCTCTTTCTCGCGCTTGGAAAACTCCTGTTCCAGTTTGGTTTGTGCCGCCTTGGCAGTGCTGGCCTCCTTGAGCACACGGTCGGTACTCACAAAACCAAGCTTGACCGCCTGATCTTGCGCCTGCACCGACAACACCAGACAGCCCCCGAGAAGCGCAACAGCGCACTGGCGTATAAATTGGTTCATTAGAAACTGGTCCCGATTTGAAATTGCATGGTTTGAATTCTATCGTTGTCGTACTTGCGGATCGGCTTGGCAAAGGCCAGGCGCAATGGACCAACGGGCGAAATCCAGCTCAGGCCCACCCCCAGAGAGGCACGCACTTGGTCAGCGTCCTTGTTAATCGCCAGTCCCTCAGAGGGTCCGCCAACCATACCCATGTCGAAAAATCCATACATACGCAACGTGCGGTCATTGCCTGCGCCTGGAAACGGTGCCAACACCTCGGCGTTGACGTTGAACTTGCGGTCACCACCCACTGAACTTCCGCTGATGTCCCGTGGACCCAGACTGCTTTGCTCGAAACCTCGCACCGAGCCCAGACCACCACCATAGAAGTTCTTGAACACCGGATAAGAGCGCCCGCCAAACGACTTGCCCCAACCCACCTCGGCATTGAAGGCCGCGGTGTACTTCTTGCTTAGGGCGATGTATTGCTGGTATTGGTAAGTGGTGCGCAGGTAGCGCGCATCGCCCGCGAACGACCATTCGGCGTTGACTCGCTGGAACTTTCCCTCGGTGGGCGCCAACGCACTATCACGGCTGTCGCGTGCCCAACCGACAGTGAACGGGAACCCGATACTCTTCTCGCCGTACTCGTCGATGTAATCCTGGTAGGAGGTTGGCAATAGCGTTCCGGGTTTGATCTGTATATGTTCAAACCCGCCACCAAAGTAGACAGTGTCCGTTTCATTGAACGGTACGCCAAAACGCATGGTCGCACCGGAGGTGATCAGCTTGTAATAATCCGGGTCTTCGTAAGGACTGCTGGTCTTGTGGTAAACGTCGATCGTCCTGGACACCCCATCTTCCGTAAAGTACGGATCGGTCGTGTTCAGCACGAGTACCCGATTGACCTTGCTGGTATTAACCTGGATGCCCAGTGAATTGCCGGACCCGAAGGCATTGTCCTGCTTTAATCCAAACGACAGGCCCAGACCATCACCACTGGAATATCCTGCGCCAAGGGTCAGGCTTCCGGTGGGCTTTTCGACCACATTGAGGGTCAGATCCACTTGATCTGGTGCACCAGGAACTTCGTGGGTCTCTACCGACACCTCGCCAAAATAACCCAGGCGGTCGACACGATCGCGCGACAAACGAATTTTATCGCCGTCATACCAGGACGACTCCAATTGCCTGAACTCCCGGCGCACAACAACGTCCCGGGTCCTGGTGTTGCCCGCCACATTGATTCGACGTACATACGCGCGACGCGATGGGTTGGCATTCAAGTTCAGGACCACCCGGTTGTTGGTGCGGTCGATTTCCGGGCGCGCTTCGACGCGGGCAAATGCATAACCAAAGTTGCCAAAATAATCGGTGAATGCCTTGGTTGTCTTGGCGACCTCATCTGCGTTGTAGGCTTCGCCTGGCCGGATCGTCACCAGGGTCTTGAACTCATCGTTTTTTCCCAGATAGTCGCCCTCAAGCCTGATGCTGCTGACGACAAAGCGCTCACCTTCGGTCACGTTGATGATGAGGGAGATATCTGTCTTATTGGGCGCAATGGCAACCTGTGTGGAATCAATCTTGAACTCCAGATAGCCACGCGACAGGTAATAGGAGCGTAGGCTCTCAATGTCCGCATTGAGTTTCGCGCGGGAATAGCGGTTGGACTTGGTGTACCAGGTCATCCAGTTACCTGTGTCAAGATCAAACAAGCCGCGTAGCGTGGACTCATCGTAGACCTTGTTGCCCTCAATACGAATTTCGCTGATGGTGGCGGGGTCCCCCTCGACCACGGTAAAAGTCAAATTGACCCGGTTGCGTTCGATCGGCGTGACCGTGGTGATCACCTGCGCTGCGTACAGGCTGCGGTTGATATATTGGCGTTTGAGTTCCTGTTCAGCGCGGTCAAGCTGCGCTTTGTCAAAAGGCTTGCCCTCGCCAAGCCCCACATCACGCATCGATTTGATCAGGACATCTTTGTCAAACTCTTTGGTGCCAACGAACTCAACCTCTGCCACGGTGGGGCGCTCCTCGACAACAACCACCAGCACATCACCATTGACCTCGATGCGCACATCTTTGAACAAACCCAAACTGAACAAACTGCGAATGGCCGCTGACCCTTTGTCATCGCTGTAAGTGTCACCAACCTGCACGGGCAGAGAAACAAAAATTGTCCCCGGCTCCACCCGTTGCAGGCCCTCAATGCGAATGTCACGGACTTTGAATGGCTCGACCGCCCACACGGGCTGCGCACACAGAACAACAGAAACCAAAGCAGAAAGCGTGCTCAGGCGAAAGCGATTTAATTGCATGTTGTGATTATCAAATAACAGAGATGGTGTCAATTTCAGCAGACACCGGTTAGCCCAATAAGCGGGTGACATCGTTAAAAATAGCCAGCGACATCATTGCCGTCAGCAAGGCGATGCCGCCTCGCTGCAGATACTCCATCCAGCGTTCCGATACCGGTTTGCCAGTGATGCCCTCCCAAAGATAATACATCAGGTGCCCACCATCGAGCACGGGCAGCGGCAGCAGGTTCAGCACACCCAGGCTGACGCTGATCAAAGCCAGAAAAATGACATATTGGGTTAAGCCCAGCCCAGCGGACTTTCCAGCGTAATCGGCAATGGTCAATGGGCCACTGATGTTTTTTAACGATGCCTCGCCGATCAGCATCTTGCCCATCATGCGTAAAGTGAGCTCTGAAATATCCCAGGTTTGCTCAAAACCCCGCCACAGTCCGTCAAAAACTCCATACCTGACCACGACCATTTCCGGCGGTGATCCAACATAGGCCCCAATACGCGCAAAGGTCTGGGCACCCTCGGTCACTAATTTGGGGGTCAGGGTGATGTTGAGCTGACGCCCCTCGCGCAAAACGCGCCAACTCTGCGACCTGACGGACCCGGATGCCCCGGACTGACGTATCAGGTGGCGTAACTGCAACCCGTCTGCAATGGGCCGCCCGTCAATGCTGAGCACCTCGTCACCTCGAAGGAGCCCGGCTTGTACCGCAGCACCATCCGCCATCGTGTCACCAAGCACCGGCCGGGTGTACGGCCCGACCATTCCCAGGCGGGCAAAAAGCTGGGCATCGACCTCGCGGCTGTCCACCGTCGCAAGTTTGAACGTGACAACACGCTCACGCTGCGATGAATCGGTCAACACCAAGTCGAGGTCTTCCTGCTGCAAAACGCCTCGAGTCACCAACCATCGCACATCCTCATAGGACGCAACTTCCTGCGCTTCGTTGCCGCCCAAGGCACCACGAAGCACCCGATCCCCCCCCTTCACCCCGGCGTCAAACGCCAGCGTCGCATCGGGTGGTTGCGCCAGAACCGCCGCTGGTACGTCTACACCCACCCAGTTAACGGCGGCATACAACACAACAGCAAGCAGCAGATTGGCCATTGGGCCCGCAGCGACAATTGATGCCCGGCGCGACAATGCTTGTGTATTAAACGCCATGTGTCGCTCAGCCGGATCAACCTCCCCCTCACGTTCGTCCAGCATCTTGACGTATCCCCCAAGGGGTATCATGGCCACAACAAACTCAGTCGATGCCCCCTTAACCTTCCATTGGAGTAAAGGTCTTCCAAAACCAATGGAAAATCTGAGCACTTTGACCCCGCAAGCAACAGCCATGCGGTAATGCCCATATTCATGGACAGCAATCAGCAATGAGATTGCCAGTACAAAAGCGGCAAATGTCAACATTTGATCAAAGCCAATCCGGTCAGGTACCGATACGCGCAACCACGCGTTGCGCTGCCTGTCGAGAAAGCTGGTCCAAAGCCAGTAACTCCTCGAGTGAGCCAGGCGCTGATACAACGACTGACGACAAGGTTTCCTGATTGACCGCGTGAATCTGGTCGAAACGTATTGCCCCATTTAAAAAACTGGAAACTGCGACCTCGTTGGCGGCATTCAAAACTGCGGGTGACCCGGTCGGCCCCCGCAAGACAGACCAGGCCAGCGCCAGACCCGGAAAACGCTGCATATGCCCGTGTGCACTCAAAGGCTCAAAACTCAGGTCTTTCATCGTTGAGAAATCCAGTGCACTGGCACCCGATGCAATGCGATGTGGCCAAGACAAGCCGTAGGCAATAGGTACTTTCATATCAGGTGTACCGAGCTGAGCAACCACCGAGTTGTCGCGGTACTGCACCATCGAGTGAATGACGCTCTGCGGATGAATCACGACCTCGATCTGTTCTGGTCTCACACCGAATAGGTACCTGGCCTCAATCACTTCAAGCGCCTTGTTCATCATCGTCGCCGAGTCAACTGAAATTTTGCGGCCCATGGTCCAGTTGGGATGTGCACACGCCTGTTCAGGCGTGATGCTGGCAAAACCCGCCGGATCGGTTCGACGGAATGGCCCGCCCGACGCAGTCAGTATGATCTTGTCGATCTGAGTTGACCACAAGGTCGATTCATCTGGCAGAGACTGAAACACTGCCGAGTGCTCGCTGTCGATCGGCAGCAGTTTGGCTCCACCGTCGGTGACCGCTTTCAGGAAAAAATCTCCGCCGACAACCAGCGCCTCTTTGTTCGCAAGCAGCAACCTTTTGCCAGCGCGTGCCGCAGCCAGGCAGGATGACAGCCCCGCCGCACCGACAATTGCCGCCATCACGGTATCAACAAGCGCATGACTTGATATAAAGTCAATAGCATCGTGACCAGACATAACCTGCGTAGATAGACCGTTTTGCCTTACTTTTTCAGCGAGAAGCTGGGCTGCCTGGGTATCGGCCATCACAGCATATGTGGGCTTGAACTTGGCGCATTGCGACAAGATCTTGTCGACTTGGCTGGCTGCGCTCAAGGCAAATACTTCAAAAAGATCCGGGTGGGCAGCAATCACTTCCAGCGTACTGACTCCGATCGACCCAGTTGAACCCAGAATTGCAACGCGCTGTTTGCACAAAATGCTGGCTTCTTGCATGTGTGATCTCAGTAAGTGAATAGCATCATTGCCAGCGGAAGTGTTGGCACAAGAGCATCAATGCGATCGAGTACACCCCCATGACCCGGCAGCAGCGCACTGCTGTCCTTCACACCGGCGCTGCGCTTGACCAACGATTCCACCAAGTCCCCAACCACACTCATCGCCGTCATGAACACGGCAGCAATGACCAGGAAGACCCATCCACGCTGCCCTAGCAAGGTATATAGACTCGGTATTTGGGAGGTGTTGACGGTATCAAGGTATTGCCAGCCGAAAGCCAAAACAATGACACCAACTGCACCGCCCCAAACACCCTCCCAGCTTTTACCCGGACTGATCGAAACAGCCAGTTTGGAATGTGTGAATCGTCCGCCATAAGCCCTGCCGGCAAAATATGCACCAATGTCCGCAACCCAAGCCAGGGCCAGGATCGACATCAAAAAATTGACTCCAACCAGCCGCGCCTGAGCCACCGCAAGCCAAGTCAGACACAAAGCCAAAAGGCCAAAAAACAGGCGCAACCAGCGTGGGTGGGCCGACCACGCGGAGACTCCGGCCCGCAGCACCCAGGCACTCATTAACACCCATAGGCCACCTGCTACAAGCCAGAGCTCTGGAATGGACTGCTGAATTAAACCCAACCACCATGAACCGCTACAAATGCCGACACAGAACACTGCACCAAGCAAGGATGGAGTACCAGCAAACTGATTCATCCGCGCCCACTCCCAGCCCGCTGCCGCAATAAATGCCAGCATCAGCAACAAAAAAAGCGTGGGATCGGGGTAGAGCACCGCCGGTATCAGCACCAGCAACAGGGCAAGCGCGGTAATGACCCGTTGTTTCAGCATGGGTTTGCTTCAGGCAGGCTTGGTCGTCACCGAAGCAGGCACATCAACCTGGTCTGATGTTTTGCCAAAACGCCGCTGACGGCTGGCATAGGCTTCAATCGAAAGATCCAGAGCGGCCTCATCGAAATCCGGCCAAAGCACATCAGAGAAAAAGAACTCGGCATAAGCCGACTGCCAAAGCAAAAAATTGCTGATCCGAAGTTCGCCGCCGGTCCGGATCACCAGATCAGGGTCAGACACGTGTGCCAAGGCCATTGCTTGAGTCAATCGCATTTCGCTCAGCGGCCCGCCCTGCTGGGCGACCTTGGCAGCAGCCTGCACAATGTCCCAGCGACCGCCATAGTTGAAGCAAATGTTAAGTACCAGACGAT
>JAGOUM010000095.1 GCA_018061265.1 Rhodoferax sp.
GCCGGGCCACTTCAACACCGAGATCCAGATCACCCGCGGCTTCTGGCTGGTGAGCTGGTTCAAGGAGCAGTTTGGCCTGCTGGAACAACAAGCCGCGCAGCAGACGGGTGTAACACCCGAGAGCCTGCTGGATGCCCTGGTCAACGCGGTGCCCCCGGGCGCCCATGGGCTGATGCTGCAGCCGTTCTGGAACCCGGGCGTCAAAATTCCCGGCCCCGAGGCGCGCGGCGCGGTGATTGGTTTTGGCGACATGCACAACCGGGCCCATTTGTACCGCGCCATTCTGGAGGGCCTGGCCTACGCCCTGCGTGAAGGCAAGGAGCGCATCGAAAAACGTAGCGGCCAACGCATTACTCGCGTGCGGGTGGCAGGTGGTGGCTCACAAAGTGATGCCGCGTTACAAATCACCGCCAACATTTTTAACCTGCCCGTTGAACGCCCGCACATTTATGAAACCAGTGGTCTGGGTGCCGCCATGGTGGCCGCAGTGGGCCTGCAGCTACACCCCGACTTTGCCACCGCCGTGGCCGCCATGACACGGGTGGGTCGGGTGTTTTTGCCCGAGCCCACGCACGTTTGCACCTATGAGGCTTTGTACCGGCGCGTCTATTGCCATATGTACCAGCGGCTCCAGCCGCTGTACCATGACCTGGCCGACATCACCACTCGGAGCGCCGCCGCAAATGGCCCTGGCAACCCGGGCGCTTAGCCCCAGATCACCGAGCGCATGGAGATGGACGCGGCCTGAAAGCCAAGGTTAAAAAACTCCGATTGTTCTTCGGGCCAGGCCGCTCCAGCGGCGTAGAGCAAGGGCAGCAGATGGTCGTAGCTCGGGTGCGCCAGCCGCGCAGTGGGCAACTGCTGAAAATCCTGCAATGCCTGCATGTTGCTGTTTTCCAGGAAGTCGGCGATCGTCTGATCGAATTCGTGTGCCCAGTCGTAAGCCTGGTCATCGGCAGCCTCACGTTGCATGCTGCGCAGGTTATGCACAATATTGCCACTGGCCACAATCAGCACACCCAGGTCGCGCAGCGCCCTGAGCTGCTGACCAAGTGCAAAATGCTCAATCACCGGGCGGTGATAGTCCATGCTGAGCTGGATCACCGGGATATCAGCCAGCGGGAACATGGGTTTGAGCACACCCCAGGTGCCGTGGTCCAAACCCCATTCGTGGTCGTCGAGTTGCAGTGGTTCGTTGCTGCCCGGCTGGATGAGCATGGTCGCGAGTTCACGCGCTGCATCCGGCCAGCCAGGTGCCGGGTACTGCTGCGCGAACAAGTTGCTTGGAAACCCGCCAAAGTCATGAATGGTCTTGGGCTGCGCCATCGCGGTCAGCCACCACCCGTCGGTGAGCCAATGCGCCGAGATACACACAATTAACCGGGGTACTGGCCAGCGCGACCCAAACTGCGCACCCAGCGCCTGCCAGCGGTCATGCCAACGGTTGCCCGGCAGCACGTTCATGGGGCTGCCATGGGCCACAAACAGGGCCGGCAATCGCGCCGAAGGCTGGAGAAATTTGGGGTTCAACATGTTCGGCTATCTTAAGTTGCGGTTCGGTAGCGTTGAATCAAGCTCTCGGCACCCGACACCTGTTATATTGCAACGCAACATTTTCAAGCAAAAGGCCATGCCATGCTCTACAAGCTCTACGAAACCCAGCGCTCACTGATGGAGCCGTTCACCGATCTGGCCGCATCCGCCGCAAAAATGTACGCCAATCCGCTGTCCTTGTGGGGCAAACACCCGATGTCGCAGCGTGTTTCTGCCGCCTATGACCTGATGCACCGTCTTGGCAAGGACTACGAAAAGCCGGAGTTTGGGCTGCGCACCGTGGATGTCGACGGGGTGGAGGTGGCGATTCATGAACGGGTGGAAGTCAGGAAACCTTTCTGTGAGCTGCGCCGCTTCAAACGTTTCACCGATGATTCAGCAACCCTGACCAAGCTCAAGGATCAGCCCGCGGTTCTGATCGTGGCACCATTGTCGGGCCACTACGCCACCTTGTTGCGTGACACCGTCAAAACCATGCTCAAGGACCATAAGGTGTACATCACCGACTGGACCAACGCCCGCCTGGTGCCGATGAGCGAGGGCGAGTTTCACCTGGACGACTATGTCAACTATGTGCAGGAGTTCATCCGCCATCTGCAGAAGATTTACGGCAACTGCCATGTGATGAGTGTGTGCCAACCCACCGTGCCGGTGCTGGCAGCTGTCTCGCTGATGGCCAGCCGTGGCGAAACCACACCTTTAAGCATGGTGATGATGGGTGGCCCCATCGACGCCCGCAAATCACCCACGGCGGTCAACAACCTGGCCATGAAGAAAGACCACAAGTGGTTTGAGACGCATGTGATCTACCGGGTGCCGCCAGGTTTTCCGGGTGCCGGGCGGCGGGTTTATCCCGGGTTTTTGCAACATTCCGGCTTTGTCGCGATGAACCCGAGCAACCACGCCCGAAGCCACTACGACTATTTTCAGGACCTGATCAAGGGTGACCGCTCCAGCGCCGAGACCCATCGCAAGTTTTACGACGAGTACAACGCGGTGCTCGACATGGACGCCAACTACTACCTGCAGACCATCAAGACCGTATTCCAGGATTTCAAGCTGGTGTATGGCACCTGGGCCGTACGCGGAGTGGATGGCACGGTGGAGCGGGTGCGCCCGCAAGACATCACACAAACCGCGCTGCTGTCGGTCGAAGGGGAGCTTGACGACATCTCCGGCTCGGGTCAGACACGGGCGGTGCACACCATTTGCAGCGGTGTGGATGCCAGCATGCAACAGCATTTTGAGGTGGAAGGTGCCGGGCACTATGGCATTTTTGCCGGTCGGCGCTGGCGCGAGGCGGTGTACCCGATCGTCAAGGCGTTTATCCTGCGCTACCAGACGGCACCCGCACCGACCGCCCCGGAGCAGCCAACGGTGGCAGCCGAAGTGCTGCCAGCAGATGCCGTGCCCACCAGCGCCGCAGTCACACCCGCTCCGACTGAAGGCACGCTCACCAGTAGCGCAGAGATGTCAGGCACGCCCACTGTGCCAGTCGCAATTGACGACAAGCCAGCGGCACCCACGGTGAAACGCGTTCGGCGCAAGGTGACCAAACACCAAGCATGAAGGGGCTGTCGGATCGGGTTCTGGCCGCACTGCCACAAACGCAGTGCACCCGTTGTGGCTACGCGGACTGCGCGGCGTACGCACTGGCCATCAGCGAAGGTAGCGCAGAGATCAACCGGTGCCCGCCAGGGGGTGCAGAAGGTGTGGCGCGCCTGGCCGCACTGACCGGCCGCCCTGCCAAACCCATGAACCCGGGAAACGGGGTTGAAGCCCCGCGCAGCATGATGTTCATTGATGAGGCATGGTGCATTGGCTGCACGCTCTGTATCAAAGCCTGCCCGGTCGATGCCATTGTGGGCAGCAACAAGCTGATGCATACGGTCATTGAGGCCGAATGTACCGGCTGCGCCTTGTGCCTGCCGGTATGCCCGGTCGACTGTATTCTGGTGGAAAACGCCTCTGGCTCCGCCTCCGGATGGGCGGCGTGGTCGCAGGAGGCAGCGAATCGCGCACGGGATCGCTATGCTTTTCATTGCTTCAAACTGGCGCGGGAAGAGGCGGAGAACGCCCAACGGCTGGAGGAGAAGGCACGGATGAAACTGGCCGATCTGGATGAACACTCACAGCACAAAGACGCTGCCGTGCTGGACAAAAAGCGCGCCGTGATCGAAGCCGCGCTGGCGCGGGCCCGCGCCAAACAGCAGGCGGCTACCCCGTCAGCGCCGCAAACGCCTTGATCACCTCGGGCGGTGCCTGCACCATCTCGATCAATACGCCTTCACCCGATATTGGGAACTCGTCATTGCCTTTGGGGTGCAAAAAGCAGATGTCAAACCCGGCGGCACCTTTGCGGATACCGCCTGGTGCAAAACGCACACCTTGCGCAGTGAGCCACTCTACTGCGGCTGGCAAGTCGTCAATCCAGATGCCAACATGGTTCAGCGGTGTCGCGTGCACGGCGGGCTTTTTCTCGATGTCCACCGGCTGCATTAAGTCCACCTCAACCTTGAATGGCCCTTTGCCCATGGCGCAAATGTCTTCGTCGACGTTTTCTCGCTCGCTCTTGAAGCTGCCGGTCAACTCGAGCCCGAGCATGTCGACCCACAACGTTTGCAGCCGCTGCTTGCTGGTGGCGCCAATGGCGATCTGTTGGATGCCCAGGGTCTTGAATGGGCGAGGCGTGGTGTTCATTTTCAGATTCCTTTATCGAAACTACTACCATTGACATAGCTACAAGCAACTCAACCAACTGGGCTAGCGGCAGTTTTTATTCATAAAACGAGCGACCGGACGGTCGCTCGCGTCAGGCAAACTCCACAATCGGTTGATCGACCGCCAGACTGTCACCTTTGACCGCCAGCAGCTTGCCCACCACACCGTCAGCGGTGGCAAACAACACGTTCTCCATCTTCATGGCCTCGATCACCGCCACGCGCTCGCCGGCCTGCACTTTCTGGCCGGGCTGCACAGCCACCTCGACCAGCAGCCCCGGCATGGGTGAGAGAACAAAGCGGCTCATGTCGGGCGGTGCCTTGTGCGGCATCAGGGCGTACAACTCAGCCGCGCGTGGCAGCAGCACCATCACATCGAGCATGGTGCCGTTATGGATCACCCGAATCGCCAAGGGCTTGCCGGGGATGCCGCGCTCGACCTGGGCGCAGAAGTTCTGCCCGTTGCAACTGCCCGACATGCGCACCTGGCCAAACTTCGATTGGCTATTGATGTCATAGCTCTTACCGCTGATCAGTATTCGGCCAGAGCGTGATTTGTCATCAAACTCATCGAAGTGCACGGGGTAGCTCACGCCGTGGCCTGCCTGCCCCAGCGTCACCACCACAAAATCATCGCCAATACGCAGCTCATGGCCTTCGAGCTGGCCGGTGATGGCCTTTGAGCGGCTAAGGTAGCGACGGTTCACAAAGGCCGCCAGCGCCACCAGAAATTCGATGTCGTTGTGCGGCACGTCTTCGGCGCGGAAACCCTTGCCGTAGTGCTCGGCAATAAACCCGGTGTTGAACTGACCCGCGACAAACTTGGGGTGCGCCAGCAACGCGGCCTGGAACGGAATGTTGCTCGACACGCCACGGATCACAAAACCGTTAAGCGCCTGACGCATCTTGGCAATGGCCTCGGCGCGGTCCTTGCCGTGCACAATGAGCTTGGCAATCATCGAGTCGTAATACATCGGGATCTCACCGCCGTCCTGCACGCCGGTGTCGACACGGATGCCTTGCCAGCGCGACACATCCGAGGCAGACATGGTCTCAGGCGGCGGGGCAAAACGCACCAGGCGGCCCGTGGACGGCAGGAAGTTGCGAAACGGGTCTTCGGCGTTGATGCGGCACTCCATGGCCCAGCCGTCGCGCTTGACGTCGACTTGCGTCAGGGGCAATGCCTCGCCCGCGGCCACACGGATCATCAACTCCACCAGGTCCAACCCGGTGATGCACTCGGTCACCGGGTGCTCCACTTGCAGGCGCGTGTTCATCTCCAAGAAGTAAAAACTCTGGTCCTTGCCAACGACAAACTCGACCGTGCCGGCACTTTGGTACTTGACCGCCTTGGCCAAGGCAACGGCCTGCTCGCCCATGGCCCTGCGTGTGGCGTCGCTGATGAAAGGGCTGGGGGCTTCTTCGATCACTTTTTGATGCCGGCGCTGAATCGAGCATTCGCGCTCGTTAAGGTAGAGCACATTGCCAAAACTGTCGCCGATCAGCTGGATCTCGATGTGGCGGGGTTCTTCGACAAATTTCTCAATAAACACGCGGTCGTCGCCAAAGCTGTTGCGGGCTTCGTTTTTGCAGCTGGTAAAGCCTTCAAACGCTTCTTTGTCGTTGTAAGCGACCCGCAGACCCTTGCCACCACCGCCGGCGCTGGCCTTGATCATTACGGGATAGCCAATGCCTTTGGCGATTTCGACCGCGCGCTCGGCACCGTCGATGGCGTCATTGACGCCGGGAATGCAGTTCACACCGGCCGCGCCCGCGAGCTTTTTGGACTCGATCTTGTCACCCATGGCGGCAATCGAGTAGTGCTTGGGGCCGATGAAGATGATGCCTTCTTCTTCCACACGTTTGGCGAAACCGGCGTTCTCGCTCAGAAAACCATAGCCCGGGTGCACCGCCTGTGCGCCGGTTTGTTTGCAGGCGGCAATGATCTTGTCAGCCACCAGGTAGCTCTCGCGGCTGGGGGCCGGGCCAATGAATACCGACTCGTCGGCGAGTTCAACATGGCGCGCGTCGCGGTCGGCCTCCGAATAAACGGCCACCGTCTTGATGCCCATCTTGCGGGCGCTGAGGATGACTCGGCAGGCGATCTCGCCGCGGTTGGCGATCAGTATTTTTGTAAACATTTTGTTCTCCTAGTAGGTTGTGGACAGCGCTGGTTCACTTCGTGTCACTGCAGTCAGTCCCGCAAAGTTTTAATCGGTTGAG
Source organism: Rhodoferax sp. (assembly GCA_018061265.1). Taxonomy (GTDB): domain Bacteria; phylum Pseudomonadota; class Gammaproteobacteria; order Burkholderiales; family Burkholderiaceae_C; genus Rhodoferax. The sequence goes on from JAGOUM010000095.1 coordinate 6,498, forward strand.
GACAGAGCTTGCCGACTTCGTCTTGCTGCGGTCTGTCCCGCAAGGTCTCACAAGGGAATATTGCCGTGTTTGCGCCACGGGTTCTCGATCTTTTTCTCGCGCAGCATCACCAGTGAGCGGCAGATGCGCTTGCGAGTTTCGTGCGGCTGGATCACGTCGTCTATAAAGCCGCGTGCGCCGGCCACGAACGGGTTGGCAAAACGGGCTTTGTATTCGGCCTCTTTGGCAGCGAGCTTCTCGGGGTTGCCCTTGTCTTCACGAAAGATGATCTCGACGGCGCCTTTGGGCCCCATCACAGCGATTTCGGCGTTGGGCCAGGCAAAGTTGACGTCGCCACGCAAATGTTTGGAGCTCATCACGTCATACGCGCCGCCATAAGCTTTGCGGGTGATGAGCGTGATCTTGGGCACCGTGCACTCGGCGTAGGCATAAAGCAGTTTGGCGCCGTGTTTGATGATGCCGCCATACTCCTGCGCTGTGCCGGGCATAAAACCGGGCACGTCGACAAAGGTGATGACCGGGATGTTGAACGCATCACAAAACCGCACAAAGCGCGCCGCCTTGGTGCTGCTCTTGATGTCCAGACAACCGGCCAGCACCAGTGGCTGATTGGCGACGATGCCAACCGTCTGGCCTTCCATGCGGCCAAAGCCGATCAGGATGTTTTTGGCGTACTCGGGTTGCAGCTCAAAAAAGTCACCGTCGTCCATGGTTTTGACGATCAGCTCCTTCATGTCGTAGGCTTTGTTGGGGTTATCGGGCACCAGCGTGTCGAGGCTGAAGTCCATGCGGTCGGCCGGGTCACCACTTTTGCGCACCGGCGCCTTTTCTCGGTTGTTAAGCGGCAGGTAGTTGTAGAGGCGGCGCAGCAGCAGCAGAGCCTCCACATCGTTCTCAAACGCCAGGTCAGCGACCCCACTCTTGGTGGAGTGGCTGACCGCGCCGCCCAGTTCTTCGGCGGTCACGTCTTCGTGGGTGACAGTTTTGACCACTTCGGGGCCAGTCACAAACATGTAGCTGGAGTCTTTCACCATAAAAATGAAGTCGGTCATGGCGGGGCTGTACACCGCGCCACCAGCGCAGGGGCCCATGATGAGGCTGATCTGCGGAATCACCCCACTGGCCATCACGTTGCGCTGAAACACGTCGGCATAACCACCCAAAGAGGCCACACCCTCCTGGATGCGCGCGCCGCCCGAGTCGTTGAGGCCAATCACCGGTGCACCCACCTTCATCGCCTGGTCCATGATCTTGCAGATTTTCTCGGCATGCGCCTCGGACAGCGCGCCGCCAAACACGGTGAAGTCCTGGCTGAACACAAACACCAGTCGGCCGCTTATCATGCCGTAGCCGGTGACCACACCATCGCCGGGGATCTTGTTGTTTTCCATGCCGAAGTCGATGCAACGGTGCTCGACAAACATGTCCCATTCTTCAAAGGTGCCTTCGTCCAGCAGCAGCTCGATGCGCTCGCGCGCGGTGAGCTTGCCCTTGCTGTGTTGGGCGTCGATGCGTTTCTGCCCCCCACCCAGGCGGGCGAGATCGCGTTTCTTGTCGAGCAGTTCAATGATGTCGTGCATGGTGTTGTCTCTTGGTGGTCTGAAGTCAAATTAAAAACATATTACTAAATAGATAGCTTCTTGTGCTTACCGGGTCTGCGCTGCAAGCATATTTCTTGCTGCAGTTGAAGCGGCAAGGCGGCCCAACAAAACATCCTGCGTGAGCTGCGGCAGCAGCGCTTGTACCGCCGGATGCTGTCTAAAGGCTTGCTTGAGGCCAGCGTCGATGCGTTCCCACATCCAGGCCAGCGCCTGCGCCTGCCGGCGCGTGATCTGCTTGCCGTTGGCCAGTTGCAGCGCTTTGAACGCCAGCACCTTGGCCCAGAAGGCCTCAACCCCAGTGCCTTGCAAGGCGCTGAGCTGCATCACCTGCGGGTGCCACACCGCCTCATTGTGGTGCGCATTGTCGGGATTGCCGTGCAGACCCAACAGACGCAGGCTGGAGGTGATTTGGGCTTGCGCGCGCGTGGCGGCAGAGGCATCCAGGTCGGCCTTGTTGATCACAACCAGGTCGGCCAGTTCCATCACACCTTTTTTGATGGCCTGCAGGTCGTCACCGGCGTTGGGCAATTGCATCAGCACAAACATGTCGGTCATGTTGGCCACGGTGGTCTCACTTTGCCCCACGCCAACGGTTTCGACAATTACCACGTCGTAACCGGCCGCTTCACAGACCAGCATCGCCTCGCGGGTTTTTTCGGCCACACCGCCCAGCGTGCCGCTGCTGGGGCTGGGGCGGATAAAGGCTTTCTCATGCACCGACAGCTGCTCCATGCGGGTTTTGTCGCCCAGAATGCTGCCTCCGCTGACGCTGCTGCTGGGGTCGACGGCCAGCACGGCCACCCGATGCCCCTGACTGATCAGGTACAAGCCAAGGGCTTCGATAAAGGTTGATTTGCCCACGCCAGGTACGCCGCTGATGCCGAGGCGAAAGGATTGGCCGGTGTGCGGCAGCAAGGCGGTCAGCAATTCGTCCGCCTGTTGACGATGGTCCGCACGCGTGGACTCCAGCAAAGTGATGGCTTTGGCCATGGCACGGCGCTGTTGCAGTCCACCACCGCTGGTGATGCTGGCAAACCCTGTTGGCCCGGCAAAATTGGACTCGCGCGGCTGGGCGCTGAGCGACTGAACCATTGATCTGAAACTGGTGTGAACTTGACCTGGAATCGATTCAGCCCAGTGACTTCTTGATCTGCTCCAGCACATCCTTGGCGCTGGCCGGAATCGGTGTGCCGGGGCCGTAAATGCCTTTGACACCCGCCTCATACAGCATGTCGTAATCCTGGCGCGGAATCACGCCACCGACAAACACCACAATGTCATCGGCACCCTGCTTTTTGAGTTCGGCAATGATGGCAGGCACCAGGGTTTTGTGTCCCGCCGCCAGCGTCGAGACACCCACCGCGTGCACGTCGTTTTCGATGGCCTGGCGCGCACATTCTTCCGGGGTCTGGAACAGGGGGCCAATGTCCACGTCAAATCCCAGGTCGGCAAACGCGGTTGAGACCACCTTGGCGCCTCGGTCGTGTCCATCCTGCCCCAACTTGGCGATCATCACCCGCGGGCGACGGCCCTGCGCATCAGCAAATGCAGCTATCTCGGTCTTGAGGGTTTCCCAGCCCTCTGCGCTGTCGTACGCAGCGGCATAGACACCGGTCACTTTCTGCGTATCTGCGCGGTGACGGCCAAAGGTTTTTTCAAGCGCGTCGCTGATTTCCCCAACGGTGGCACGAGCGCGCATGGCCTTGATGGACAAGTCAAGCAGGTTTCCGGTGACGCTGGATGCTGCATTTTCAAGAGCTGTCAGCGCTTGCTGAACCTGCGCTGCGTCACGATTTTGCTTGACATTCTTGAGCCGGGCGATTTGTGAGTCACGCACCGCGACGTTGTCGATGTCGCGCGCCTCGACCGCGTCTTGGGTCTTGAGCTTGTACTTGTTAACGCCAACGATCACATCCTTGCCAGAGTCAATGCGCGCCTGCTTTTGCGCTGCGGCAGCCTCAATCTTGAGCTTGGCCCAGCCGCTGTCCACGGCTTTCGTCATGCCGCCCATGGCTTCGACCTCTTCGATGATGGCCCAGGCCGCATCGGCCATGTCTTGCGTGAGCTTTTCCATCATGTAGCTGCCGGCCCAGGGGTCAATCACATTGGTGATGTGGGTTTCTTCCTGGATGATGAGTTGGGTATTGCGCGCAATGCGGGCGCTGAATTCGGTTGGCAGCGCGATGGCTTCGTCAAAGCTGTTGGTATGCAGGCTTTGTGTGCCGCCAAACACGGCGGCCATCGCCTCGATGGTGGTGCGCACGATGTTGTTGTAGGGGTCTTGCTCGGTCAGGCTCCAGCCGCTGGTCTGACTGTGGGTGCGTAACATCAGGCTCTTGGGCTTTTTGGCGTTGAAGCCTTTCATGATCCGGCACCACAGCAGGCGTGCGGCGCGCATTTTGGCCACTTCCAGGTAGAAATTCATGCCGACAGCCCAGAAAAAGCTCAGGCGACCCGCAAAATCATCCACGTCCATGCCCTTGGCAATCGCCGTCTTGACATATTCCTTGCCATCAGCCAGCGTAAACGCCAATTCCAGCGCCTGGTTGGCACCGGCTTCCTGCATGTGGTAGCCGCTGATGGATATCGAGTTGAACTTCGGCATGTTTTTGGCCGTGTACTCGATGATGTCGCCAATGATCTTCATCGACGGCTCAGGCGGGTAGATATAGGTGTTGCGCACCATGAACTCTTTGAGAATGTCGTTCTGGATGGTGCCACTGAGTTGGTCCTGCCCCACGCCCTGCTCTTCGGCGGCAATCACGTAACCGGCCAGCACCGGCAGCACCGCGCCGTTCATGGTCATCGACACGCTCACTTTGTCCAGCGGAATCTGGTCAAACAGAATCTTCATGTCTTCAACCGAGTCGATCGCTACACCGGCTTTACCGACATCACCCGTTACGCGGGGATGGTCGCTGTCATAACCCCGATGCGTGGCCAGGTCAAACGCCACGCTCACGCCCTGCCCGCCTGCGGCTAGCGCCTTGCGGTAGAAGGCATTGGACTCTTCAGCGGTAGAAAAACCGGCGTACTGGCGGATCGTCCACGGCCGCACCGCGTACATGGTGGCCTGCGGTCCGCGCAGATAGGGTTCAAACCCCGGCAGGCTATTGCCATAGGGTAAATCCTGCGTATCAGCAGCGGTATACAGCGGCTTGACCGTGATGCCATCCGGTGTTTGCCAGTTGAGCGCATTGACATCGCCCCCCGGTGCCGACTTGGCGGCCGCCTTGGCCCATTGGGTTAAATCTGAAGCCTGAAACGCAGGATAGTTGGATGACATGACAAAGTGACTCTCTTGAAGTGATCGTTTAGCGCCGTGGACAAACCAACATCGCGCACATCGCAAAGGACTGCAAGGCAAGAAGTTTACGTTATTTATAATTATTGATGCAGAAAATTCCTTCCAGCTTACAATTCCACGCATGGCTGCAACGTCTTTAGCCCCACGAGCGCTCTACGAAGAAGTCGCTGAACTGCTGCGTCAGCGGATATTCAACCGCGAGCTTGAGCCGGGCAGCTGGATCGACGAGTTGAAGATCGCCCAGCTCTACGGCATCAGCCGAACGCCGCTTCGCGAAGCCCTCAAGGTACTGGCCGCAGAAGGACTGGTCACTATGAAGGTGCGCCGCGGCGCCTATGTGACCGAAGTATCCGACAACGATCTGGCCGAGGTCTACCATCTGCTGGCCCTGCTGGAGTCTGACGCCGCTGCGGCGGTCGCACAAAACGCCACCGAAGCCCAGTTGCAGGAACTACTCAATTTGCACCGGCAGCTAGAGGCGTCCGCTGAACCCAGGCAACAGGACCGGGAAAAGTTTTTTGTCGTCAACGAGCAGTTTCACATGCGGCTTCTGGAGATCGCCGGAAACCGCTGGCGCAACCAGATGGTGGCCGACCTGCGCAAGGTCATGAAACTCAATCGTCACAACTCGCTGCTCAAGGCGGGGCGGATTGACGAGTCACTTAACGAACACCGCGCACTGATGCAGGCACTGCAAAACCGCAACGCCCGGGACTCCCAAAGCCGGATGCAGGAACATTTCCAGAACGGGCTTGAGGCAGCCGCCTGACAATTTGCCTTGTCGTTGACCGGTCTAGCACCGCAGTCCATTGGCCTGCCCGACAGGGATCGAACCTGTGACCCACAGCTTAGAAGGCTGTTGCTCTATCCAACTGAGCTACGGGCAGTCATACCAATGCATTCTACCGAAGGGGTTATCTGCAACTCACCGCAAGAACTCAAAGGAACGAGTTCGAGTGACTCTGATTGGTCTAAAAACGCGGCTGGGTTTGCTGCTAGAATTTGCCCACTTTCAGGTCAGCGACCATACCTGAAACGGGAATTTAGCTCAGTTGGTAGAGCAGCGGACTCTTAATCCGTAGGTCGAGAGTTCGAATCTCTCAGTTCCCACCAGATAAGCCCTATGGCACATAGAAAGCCTGCTAGATATTCGATAGCAGGCTT
>JAGOUM010000229.1 GCA_018061265.1 Rhodoferax sp.
CGATGCCGGTCATGCTCAACCAGGGTTACGACAAGGGGCTGGCCTCAGGTGTGGTGGCAGCCTCAGGGACGCTGGGCATCCTGATTCCGCCCTCCATCATGCTGGTATTGATGGCTGATCAGGTTTCCGCACCGGTGGGCGATCTGTTCATGGGGGCACTGATTCCCGGGGTTTTGCTGGGCCTGTCTTACATGGTTTACCTGGTTTTTCTGGGGGTCTTCAAGCCGAGCATGGTGCCGGGTCGCTCTGCAGACGTCGCGCCACCCACTGGCAAAGAGATTGCGATGGCCTTTTTGTCCACCGTGCCAACCTTTGGCCTGATTCTGCTGGTGTTGGGGTCGATTTTTTTTGGTGTTGCTACACCCACCGAGGCCGCCGGACTGGGGGCAGCCGGTGCCATGGTGCTGGCTGCCATCAACGGCAGGCTAAGCCTCAAGACCATTCGGGACGTCGGTGTTGAGACCACGCTAACCACCTGTTTCATTTTTGCCATCTTCATTGGCGCCACCGTTTTTGCCTATGTGCTGCGGCTGATCGGTGGTGATGAGGTGATCACCGACTTTTTCAAGGGCCTGGGGCTGGGGCCGACGGGTCTGACCATTGTGGTGCTGGCGGTGGTGTTTGTGGCGGGCTTCTTCCTCGACTGGTTCGAGATTGTGCTGATCATTGTGCCGCTGCTGGCGCCCGTGCTCAAGCTCGCCGGTGTTGACCAGACCTGGTTCCTGATCCTGATGGCCTTGATGTTGCAGACATCGTTTCTGACGCCACCGGTGGGTTTTTCATTGTTCTACCTCAAAGGGGTGGTCCCCAAGGAAGTGACAATTGGCGATATCTACACCGGGATCATTCCCTTCGTCTTGCTGCAGATGCTGATGGTGGTGGTCTGTTTTGCCTATCCCGACCTGATCCTGTGGCTGCCCAAACAAATGTATGGTGGCTGATGATGCGATGCCACCCCCACCTCCGGAGTTCCTGATTCATGTACAAGCGAATTTTTGTTGCCTATGACGCCAGCAGTTGTGCCGTCAAGGCGCTTGACGAGGCGATCCAGTTGGCCAAGTCGCAGGGGGCAACGCTGTGCATTGCGCATGTGGATGATGGTGCCATCGTCAACCACGGCGGACTCGACATTCACGGGTATGTGGAAGGTCTTGACAAGGTCACCGGGCAGATCCATGAACAAGGGGAACACTTGCTCGACGCAGCAGTGACCCGGGCCAAGGCTGCCGGCTGTGAGGTGGTGCGGCAACTGGTGATGGCCGAGCACCGACGCCCGGCCGAAGCAATTGCCGACGCCGCGCAGGATTGGAATGCCGACCTCATCGTCGTCGGTACGCACGGCCGACGCGGCTTTCAGCGCATGCTGCTGGGCAGCGTGGCCGAAAACCTGGTGCGTATTGCCAGCATCTCGCTCATGCTGGTGCGCGAAGACACGACAAGAAGCTGAGTCTGGCCGGACTGGCGCTCAATACCGGCTGACGCAGTCTAAAACTCCGGTTAACATCGCTGGCTTGATTGACGTTTACGTTAACGTCAATCGCCTGGTAGGTCGCGGCTATCCGACCATGCCTGCAGTAGTGAGCCCAAAAAACCATGAATTTGCCCGGAGACACCCGCCATGACCGATTTGTCCGCTGACTTCAAAGCACTGGCACAGTACCGCCCCACCCACAAAGTGCGTTTTGTCACGGCGGCCAGCCTGTTTGACGGGCACGACGCCGCCATCAACATCATGCGGCGCATTTTGCAAAGCATGGGTGCCGAGGTGATTCATCTGGGTCACAACCGCAGTGTGGACGAAGTGGTGACCGCCGCCTTGCAGGAAGATGCACAAGGTATCGCCCTGAGCTCCTACCAGGGAGGTCATGTCGAGTATTTCAAATACATGGTTGATTTGCTCAAAAGCCGGGGCGGCGAACACATTCAGGTGTTTGGCGGTGGCGGTGGTGTGATTGTGCCCAGCGAAATTGCCGAACTGCAAGACTATGGCGTGGCTCGCATCTACAGCCCCGAAGACGGCCAGCGCATGGGTTTGGCAGGCATGATTGGCGACATGGTGAAGCGTTGTGACCATGACCTGACTGGCTACGCCCCCACGACGCTCGAAGCCATTCAGGGGCACACGGAGATGGCTTGGCGCGCTTTGGCCCAACTGATGACCGCGCTTGAAAATGAAACCGCCTCTGGCGTGGCCAAAGCGGAATTTTCTGAGTGTTTTAAGGCTCTAGCGCTTTCTCTAAAAGAACTTGCTGCTACAAAAACAGTACCCGTTTTGGGCATCACCGGAACCGGAGGTGCTGGCAAATCGTCATTGACCGATGAATTGATTCGCCGCCTTCGCCTTGACCAGAATGACAGTTTGCGTGTGGCAGTCATCAGCATTGACCCTAGCCGACGCAAGAGTGGTGGTGCCTTGCTGGGTGACCGCATTCGTATGAACGCCATCAATCCCTGGCAGAACGGCCCTAGGGTGTTCATGCGCAGCCTGGCCACACGTGACTTTGGCAGCGAGATCAGCGCGGCACTCCCCGATGTGATTGCGGCGTGCAAGGTGGCGGGGTTTGATCTGATTGTGGTGGAGACCAGTGGTATTGGCCAGGGCGATGCGGCCATCGTGCCCCATGTGGACGTGCCCATGTATGTCATGACGCCCGAGTTTGGTGCGGCCAGCCAGCTCGAAAAAATTGACATGCTCGACTTTGCCGAGTTTGTCGCCATCAACAAGTTTGATCGCAAAGGTGCCAGCGATGCGCTGCGTGACGTGGCCAAACAGGTACAGCGCAACAAGGAAGCCTGGACCGTGCCGCCCGAGCAGATGCCGGTGTTTGGCACCATGGCCGCGCGTTTTAACGACGACGGCGTGACCGCGCTGTACCAGGCGCTCAAAGTTCGTCTGGGCGAACTGGGGCTGCCACTAGGCGAATCACAACTGCCTACAGTGAATGTTCGTCACAGCACCAACCAGAGCCCGGTCGTGCCGGCGGCGCGCACCCGCTATCTGGCTGAAATCAGCGACACGGTACGGGGCTACAAGAAAAAAGCCCGGGCCCAGGCCCGGCTGGCACGCGAAATACAGCAACTTGAAGCCAGCGGCCAGATGCTGGTAGCACCAGACCCGTGTGGCTGCGCCCCAAACACCGATGCCCAAGCCGCTGTGCTGCAACTGGCGCAGCAGCGCCGCAGCACGCAAGACCCGGCCTGTGCCAAATTGTTGGCCCAGTGGCCAGCGATGCAAGCTGCCTACGCCGGTGACGAATACGTCGTCAAGATTCGTGACAAAGAAATCCGCACTCAGCTGACCCTGAAGACCCTCAGCGGCA
>JAGOUM010000096.1 GCA_018061265.1 Rhodoferax sp.
CGGCAGTGGCCGTGAGGGCGATTCGCGGCACGCCAGGGTAGCGCTCATGCAACACGGTGAGTGCACGGTATTCCGGCCGGAAGTCGTGCCCCCATTGGCTCACGCAGTGGGCCTCGTCAATGGCAAAAAGCGCCAACTGCCCGCGTGCCTGCAAGGCGTCGAGCTGCTCCAGAAAACGTGGTGTCGTAACACGTTCGGGCGCTGCGTACAGCAGCGTGATGTCGCCCTGCACCAGCCGCTGCTCAACCTTCAGGGCGGCCTGCCAGCTCATCGTGGAGTTCAAAAACTCCGCCGACACCCCCGCCTCGTGCAGCGCACCCACCTGGTCATGCATCAGCGCGATCAGCGGCGAAATCACCACGGTGACACCCAGCCCGGCTTGCTGGCGGGCAATGGCGGGGATCTGGTAACACAGGCTTTTGCCACCGCCCGTGGGCATCAGCACCAGCGCATCACCACCGGCCACGACATGCGCAATGATGTCCTGTTGCGGGCCGCGAAACGTCGCATAACCAAAAACCTGGCTGAGAATGGATTCGATAGACAATTGGGGTATTACTTTTTATAGCTATGAAAGCTTACTGATCATGCGCTTATGGCCAAAATGACCACAAATTCAGCGGCCACCCGGCTGAAGTGGGCATTGGCGTGATTGTCCCACCGTCACCACCACCACCATCGCCTCGCGGATGTTGCCATGCTGGTAGTCGGGCCCCGGTTGTGATGGGCCCCCTACACTACGGCGGTCTTTCTGTCTGGCACGCCACGTCGTTTTGGTTACGCATCCATTTTTCTCCCGACCCAGAGTGGTCATTCTTCTTGCCGGCCTGTGCTGTTTGTTGTGGGGCAGCGCTTACCCCGCGATCAAGAATGGCTATGCGCTGTTCTCCATCGCACCGGACGACATTGCGTCAAAGTCTCTTTTTGCCGGTTACCGATTCGTGGTGGCCGGTTTGTTATTGCTGGTGATGGCGCTGTTGACCCAACGTCAGATTCTCGGGCTGAGTCTGCGCCAAGTTCGCCAGATCACGACCTTGGGTGTCACACAGACCGCGCTGCAGTACGTGTTTTTCTACATCGGTTTAGCCTATACCACCGGGGTCAAAGGCTCGATCATGAATGCCACTGGTACTTTTTTCAGCGTGTTGCTGGCACATTTCATTTATAAAAACGACCGCTTGAGCTGGCATAAGGTGATTGGCTGCACTGTCGGATTTATTGGCGTAATGGTGGTCAATTTCAACCAGGGCCTGCTGGACTTTCACTTCACATTGCTGGGTGAGGGATTTGTCGTGATTGCCGCGTTGATCCTGTCGGCCGCGTCCATTTATGGCAGGCAAATCTCGCAAACCATGGACTCGATTGTCCTGACCGGTTATCAGCTGACGATTGGTGGAGTGGTGCTGATTCTGGGGGGTTACGGTGCGGGTGGCATGCTGGCGGGCTTTACCTTTCAGTCAAGCGCGTTATTGGCTTATCTTGCACTGCTGTCGTCTGTGGCCTTTGCCATCTGGACCATCTTGCTCAAATACAACCGGGTTGGCATGGTGACCATCTTCAACTTCCTGATTCCGATTTTTGGCGCCTTGTTGTCGGCGGCTTTTCTTGGTGAGCGTATTCTGGAATGGAAAAACGTGATCGCCCTGGCGCTGGTTTGCAGTGGCATATTTCTGGTAACCCAGGAAAGGCGGGGGTGAGGGCCGCGCCTTTCTACAATTGCCGCCATGAAAACACCCCCCTACACCCGCGGGCAGGCTCTGCCCAAGCTACTTGAAAAACGCATTCTGGTGCTCGACGGCGCCATGGGCACGATGATCCAGCGTTTCAGGCTCGACGAATCCCAATACCGGGGTGAGCGATTTAAGGATTTTCAAAAGGACATCAAGGGCAACAACGAGCTGCTCAGCCTGACACGCCCCGACGTGATCACCGACATCCACGAGCGCTATCTGGCTGCCGGCGCCGACATGATCGAGACCAACACCTTTGGCGCGACTCGCATCGCGCAAGCCGACTACGACATGGCGGATCTGGCGTTTGAAATGAATCTGGCCTCGGCCCGGCTGGCACGCGCCGCTTGCGACAAGTTCTCCACCCCAGACAAACCACGCTTTGTTCTGGGTGCCCTGGGCCCGACCCCCAAAACAGCCAGCATCAGCCCCGACGTCAACGACCCCGGCGCGCGCAATGTCACGTTTGAAGAACTGCGCGCCTCGTATTACGAGCAAGTTGACGCCCTGGTGCAAGGTGGTGCCGAAGTTTTGTTGGTGGAGACCATTTTTGACACCCTCAACGCCAAGGCCGCTTTATTTGCCATCGACGAATATTTTGAAGCCAGTGGCGAGCGCCTGCCGATCATTATCAGCGGCACGGTCACCGATGCGTCCGGACGTATCCTGAGCGGCCAGACCGTCACCGCCTTCTGGCACAGTGTGCGCCACGCACAGCCACTGGCGGTGGGGCTGAACTGCGCTTTGGGTGCCACACTGATGCGCCCCTATATCCAGGAACTCAACCGCGCGGCGCCAGACACCTTCATCAGCTGCTACCCCAATGCCGGTCTACCCAACCCGATGAGCGACACCGGCTTTGACGAAACCCCCGACGTGACCAGCCGACTGGTGGGTGAATTTGCACGTGAAGGGCTGGTCAACATTGTGGGCGGCTGCTGCGGCACTACCCCCGACCACATTGGTGCCATTCACCAGGTGGTGGCACCGCTGGCCGGGCGCACTTTGCAGCGCCATTACTTTTACCGCGAAGCGGCCTGAGCCCCATGACGGGCTGGCGATTGGTCTGGCTGGCGGCGTTGCTGCTGGGCCAGCTGGGTTTGCTGGTCCCTGCCATTGGTGCTGAGCGCCCAAAAATCGGGCTGGTCCTGGGCGGTGGCGGCGCCAGGGGTTTGGCTCATATCGGTGTGCTCGAAGAGCTTGAGCGCCAGCGCATCCCGGTGGACTGCGTGGCCGGCACCAGCATGGGAGCCTTGGTGGCCGGTGCCTGGGCTGCCGGCCTGAATGCGGCCACCATGCGCCGCGAAATGGACACTGCCGACTGGAATGACCTGTTCCAGGACAACCCGGGGTACGCCGAGGTCAACTTCCGCAGCAAGCGCCTGTCGCAGCAATACCTTCCCGGGACCGAGACTGGCGTGACCGCCGGGGGTGTGACCGCGCCACCGGGAGTGGTGTCCGGGCAAAAAATCAAACTGTTTTTTAACCAGCTGGTTCATGATGAAGTTGGCGAGCGCCTGCTTGAGAATCTGCCGGTACCCGTGTCAATCATTGCAACTGACATTGGCAACGGCGAGCGGGTGGTGTTTCGCCAGGGCAGCCTGACGCAGGCGATGCGCGCCAGCATGTCAGTGCCCGGACTGCTGGCACCGCATGAGTACAACGGCCGCAAGCTGGTTGACGGGGGGCTGGTCGACAACCTGCCCATCCAGGAGGTGCGCGAACGCTGTGGCGCACAGGTGGTGATTGCGGTCAACGTCGGCTCACCGCTGCTGAGTGCGAGCGAGATCACCGGGGTGCTCAGTGTGTCGGCGCAAATGGTCTTTATCCTGACCGAGCAAAATGTCACCCAATCTCTGGCACTGCTCCAAGCCGACGACATCTATATCAAGCCAGACCTGAATGGCATCAGCGCCGTTGACTTTGAACGCAGCAATGACGCTGCCGACCGAGGGCGTGCGGCGGCCCGGTCAGCCACCGGATTGCTAAAACTGGCACTCGAGCCAGAGGCTTATGCCGCCTGGCGCCGTCAATGGTTACCCGCACCGCAGGTGCCGCCACTGGTCAACGCCATCGAAATCGTCGGGCTGCGCAACGTCAACCCGGCCGCCGTGGCGCGCCATATCGAACAAAACCTGAATCAACCGCTGGACTTGCGGGCACTCAACCGCGACCTGCTGCGCATTTATGGCGATGGCGACTTTGAGCGTGTGGACTACACCCTCACCCGTGAGGGCCAGCGCGATGTCTTGCGTATCCTGCCGGTGGAGAAGGCCTGGGGCCCTGACTACCTGCGCCTGGGGCTGAACCTGAACTCGACGCTTACCGGCCGATCGAGCTACAGCGTTCGCGCGGCGTACCAGAAGACCTGGCTGAACCGGCTTGGAGGCGAGTTGTTGCTGACTGGCGCCATCGGCACCAACACCGGTATTGGCACTGAACTCTACCAACCCCTGAATGCCACCCAGGACTATTTTGTCGATGCTGCGGCCTCACTGCGCCGGGAGAGCTTCTCGCTTTTTGCCAACGATTTGCGCATCTCGGACTATCAGAAAGACATCGCCCGGCTGGACATGTCGACCGGCATCAACTTTGGTTCAACCGGTCAGGCACGGCTCGGTTGGCGCGAAGACCGGCAGAGCATCCGGATTGGCACCGGCCTGCCCCTGCTGCCCACCGATCCTCTGCGCGTGAGCGGTTGGCTGACATCGGTGGAGCTCGACCAGAAAAACCAGTTGCTGGTGGCCACCAGCGGCTGGGCAGCCAAAGCCAGCTGGTTTGAGTCGGCCAAGCGTGATTACGACCGGGTGTCACTGGGACTGGATGGCGCACTTCAATGGCAAGACTGGGTGCTGGGGCTGCGCGGTACCTATGTCGGATCGACACACGGCACACTGCCAGTGCAGGATACCGCCAAACTCGGCGGCTTTTTGAACCTGTCCGGTTTTGCCGAGGGGCAACTCTCGGGCGACCGTGTCGGGTACGTGCATGTGCGTGGGGAGCGTATTTTTGGCCGTATGCCTCTGGGTTTGCGTGGAGATTTGCGGCTTGGCTTGGCACTGGAGGCCGGGCGGGTTGGAGTGCCGCTGTCAGAACCCACACGCACGGGTGTGCTCAACTCGGCGCTGATCTACTTTCGCGGTGAAACACCCTTTGGCGTGGCTTATCTGGGCCTGGGGCGGTCCAGTAGCGGCCCAGTCAATGCTTACTTCTTTTTGGGTACACCATAAGGCTCCATCCCATATATCTATTGGTTTTACTGCTTAATATTCTATAGTCATGAACAAAGTCAACTGGGGTATTCTGAGCACGGCAAAAATCGGCCGGGAAAAGGTCATACCTGCCATGCAGCAGGGGCAGTTTTGCCATGTTGGTGCGGTGGCGTCACGCTCACTTGAGAAAGCGCGGGGGTTTGCCGACGCCCTGGGCATTGCCAAAGCCTACGGCTCTTATGAAGAACTGTTTGCCGACCCCAAAATCGAGGCCATCTACAACCCGCTGCCCAACGACCAGCATGTGGCGACCACGCTGGCGGCGGCACGCGCTGGCAAACATGTGTTGTGCGAAAAACCTTTTGCGATGAATGCCGCAGAGGCAGAACAATTGCGCGAAGTGGCGGGCAATGTGCACATCATGGAAGCCTTTATGGTGCGTTTTCACCCGCAATGGTTGCGCGCCCGCGAATTGGTACGCAGCGGTGCACTGGGGGAGTTGCGCACCGTGCAGGCATTTTTTTCGTACTTCAATCGGCAGCCCGACAACATTCGCAACCGGCCCGAGGTGGGGGGTGGCGCGCTTTACGACATTGGTTGTTACGCCATCGTGGCCGGGCGCTTTTTCTTTGAGTCAGAGCCGCTGCGGGTGATGGCATTGATCGACCGCGACCCTGACTTCAAGACCGACCGGACGGTGACAGCGATTGCCGACTTTGGCGACGGGCGGCGCCTGGATTTCACCGTTTCGACCCAGTCGGTACCCTACCAGCGTGTCCAGGCGATTGGCACCCGCCAGCGACTGGAGCTTGAGATCCCGTTTAACGCACCACTGGGTGGCGCAACCCACATTTTCGTCGATGACGCCAGCTTGCCTGGTGGTGCCTCGGCCAGACCGGAAACCATCGCTCCATGCAATATGTACACGCTGCAGGGCGATGCGTTCTCGCAAGCGGTGCGTGGCGACATCGCGCTGCCGTATGGCCTGGACGACGCCTTGTGCAACATGCGTGTGATTGACGCGATGTTCAAGTCGGGGCTCAGCGGTCAGTGGGAGGCGGTGTAGCAGTGCCCATTGCGAGTATTCGAATCAAGCTCTTGCATGGCCCTGTGATGCCATGGGTGTCTTTTCTGAACCGCCAGGCACTGTGAGCGCCGCTTGCAGACTTGGTCGAGTGATAGGTGAATTTTGAGGCAGAACGGTAATGGTTGTGTGAGGGAATTGGACTCCATGTTGGGTGGGAATTTTTGGGCGAAAAAAAGCCTGTGCACTCGGATGGCGTGACAGGCAGGGGAGGAAAGTAGTGGCAGCCTTAACGCCGAATCCACTTGAGGATCACCTCAAACAGGTCGGCCGGTTTGACTGGCTTGGCCAGAAAGTCGTTCATGCCTGCGTCATAGCATCGGTTACGGTCTTCCACAAATGCGTTACCCGTCATGGCAATAACGGGTACGTCGAAACCGTATGGTAGTGAGCGTATATGGCGAGTGGCACTTAGTCCGTCCATACGAGGCATCTGCATGTCCATCAAGATCAAGTCGTAGCAATTGTCTTTGACGCGCTCAACGGCCTGCAGACCATCTTCAGCAAGATCCACCACCGGCCAGATCTCCTGCAAAATGATGAGGGTAATTTCCTGGTTGAATAGGTCGTCCTCCACCAGCAACAACTTGCGATCGGCATAATCGCGCGCCAGAATCGTTTCGGCTTGCAGACTTGGCACCGGAGCCTGACTGATCCCACCTTGCACTCCCAGGCGCAGTCGGGCGGTGAACCAGAATCTGCTGCCGTGTCCCAACTCACTGGTGGCGCCGGCATCACCACCCATGAGTTGAGCCAGCTTTTTGGTAATGGCCAGTCCCAGCCCTGTGCCGCCATACTGGCGGGTGGTCGTGTTGTCGGCCTGCTCGAACGCAGAAAAAAGGCGTGGCAGAGTGGCGGCTTCGATGCCAATGCCCTGGTCCTCCACCTCAAAACGGAGTAGTGCGGTCTCAGCGTCACTTTCAAGTAACTTGACGTGAATGGTGACACGCCCTTTGTCGGAAAACTTGATGGCGTTGGATCCAAAGTTGAGCAGCCCCTGTTGCAGGCGGGTCGGGTCACCGACAAAGTTATTCATGGACAGCTGGTTATCTATTGCAATGTCCACTTTCTTGGCAAGCGCCTGTTGACTGAGGATGGATACAACGTTGGCCACGATCGCGCTCACATCCAAAGCCACGTCATCTAGAGTGAACTTGCCAGCCTCGATTTTGGACAAATCTAGAATGGAATTGATGATCTCCAACAGGTGAGCACCCGCCATTTCAATTTTGCCCAGGCGATCGTTTTGCACGGCATTGATCCCTGATTTGCGAATAAGGTGGGCCATGCCGGTGATGGCATTGAGCGGCGTACGTATTTCGTGCGACATATTGGCAAGAAAGGCGCTCTTTGCCGTGGTGGCCACTTCGGCGGTAGCCTTGGCCTCGAGCAGTTCCTGCTCAGCGCGCTTGCAATCGGTAATGTCCTGCATGAATGAAATCATTCGCGGTGGCGTGATGCCTTCGCCCGCATGGTAGTAAACCGTCATATCGACAGGTACGTAACTGCCGTCGCGCTTGATCTGCTCGGTTTCAAACTTCAGAAAACCGCTCTGGCGGATGCGATCGTTAATCTCCCGAAATGCCGCTGGCGGGAAATGCGGGTCGATATCGGACACCGTTCGCTGCAGTAGCTCGTCCTGGGAATAACCAAGCAGTTCGGCAGCAAACCGATTGGCGTGGATGAAGCGGCCGGAATCGAAATCCACCCAATGAATGCCAATGCCAACACTGTCCATGGCGAATTCGGTATCGCGCAGCTTGGCGTAGCTGGCCTTCAGGTCGGCTGTGTTCTGTCTTACTCTCTCTTCGAGTTGTTCGTTGAGTCGCCGCAAATTTTGCTCGGCGGCCTTGAGTGGTCCGACATCGACACCGACACCGACCAAAATGGGCTGCCCGCCCATTTCGATGCGCCGCCCGGTAAAGTAGTAGCGGGTGCGTTGCCCATCTGTTGAGACGAGGTCAGCTTCGGCATCGCTTTTGCCTTGTACGAAGGTCTGCTTGATCCGCTCAATGATGTGGGCGCGATGTTCACCCTCAAATAAGTCGGCGGCATTGCAGTGCTGAAGCTCATCTGCACTGCGACCCGTTGCCCGTTGGAAATTATGGTTCCAGAAGGTAAAGAAACCTTCCGTATTGATGGCGTAGGAAATGCCAGGGATCGACTCCAGAATGGTGTCGCGCACATGCCGCTCTTCTTGCAGTGCGATCTCGGCCTTCTTACGTTCGGTGATGTCGCGGGCGATGGCCTGGATATGAGGGCGGCCACCGATATCGACACGGGATAGTTGCACATCGAGAAGTACATCGGTCCCATCGCGCTTTCGTGCCAGCCACTCGAATTGCTGAGGAACCCCAGCGAGAGTGGCGTTCACCCTCTCAGCAGCCCGCAACTCGGCATCCCTTGGGTCCAGCGGATCCGGGGCGGCACGGTTGTCAGGTGTTTTGCCGACGATTTCGCTGCGCTCGGAATGACCGAGCAAGTCGAGCGCGGCCTGGTTGCAGTCGACGATCGTCGGGCCGTCATGCAGGTAGATGGCATCCCGTGATGCTTCAAACAAGGCACGAAAACGCTCTTCGCTTTCTCTGAGCTGCGCTTCTGTGTGCTTGCGTTCGGTGATGTCGTCATAAATCCCAAGCACCCCAGACACCTCACCTTGGCCGACCCGCAATGGCACTCTAGACGTTCTGACATAGATCAGTTGTCCGTCTGGCGTCGTTTGCGGTTGTTCGTCGTTCAGCTTGGATTGGCCGGACTCCATGACCTGGCGATCATCCGCACGATATCGATCAGCCTGATCGGCCCAGTGCAAATCGTCATCAAGCTTGCCGATCACCTCTTCGGGTGTGGATTTGCCGGCGTCCTTGGCGAACAGCGGGTTGCAGCCCAGGTAACGGCAGTTGCGGTCTTTCCAGAAAACGCGGATCGGCGCGGTATCAATGACTTGTTGCAGCAAGTCGCGCGACGTGGCGAGTGCCTCTGAAATTTTCTTAAGGGTATGCGCGGCGGCACGACGCTCGGAAATGTCGCGCGCAAATCCGACGCTGCCCACCACCCCTCCCGCATCGTCGAAAACCGGTGCTTTGTAGGTCTCAAACCATTTTCGCGCCCCATTGGCATCGACGATTTCTTCCTCCACACTTTTCTTGCGTGCGGAGGTGAGGACTGCCCGATCGTCTGCCCGGTAGCCTTCGGCCAGTTCAGCGGGCCAAATGTCGAAGTCAGTTTTGCCGATTAGCTCGTTCGCGTTGCTCTGGCCGAGCAACTGCACAAACCCCTGGTTGACAGCCAGAAAACGGCTCTCGGTGTCCTTGAGCCAGACGGCGAAGGGAAAGTTGTCAAGCAAGGCCCGCTGGTACTGCTCACGCTGCTGCAGTTCGCGCTCTTTTTGCTTGCGCTCGGTGATGTCTTCGCCGGCAGACAAGCCACCAATGATGTGGCCGTCTTTGTCGCGGATGGCACTGTTGTGCCAGGCAATCAGGCGTGCCTCTCCGCTGCGGGTGCGAACCGGGTTCTCAAAGTATTCCGAACCCGAAAGGTTGCCTGCCAAGGACATTTTGAACACATCACGCACCACGTCGATGTCGATGCCGTGCGGCAGACAGGTGGCAAACCAATCCTGGCCAATCAGCTCGTCTTCGGTGTAGCCCAATATTTGGCAACCTTTGCGGTTAACCAGCGTGATCCGTCCCTCGGTATCAAGCGCCACAATCATGGCCTCCACCGTTGCCAGGATGGTGTTGGTGCTGTCGCGCTCCAGCCGCAACGCTTGTTCGGCCCTGACTTGATCGGTGATCACGCGGGCGATGCCAAACAGACCGATGATCTCACCCTGCGCATTCCTGATGGGGTACTTGCGGTTGTCAACCCATCCCTTCAAGCCGTCAAGGGTCTGGTACTCTTGGATCTCATGCGCCACCGTCATGCCCGCAAACACCTGCTTTTCCAGACGGTAGTAGATGTCGGCATATTCCTCGGGGAACACGTCGTAATCGGTTTGTCCGATCAGGTCGGTCCAGTGCGTTGAGGGCTGGGTCACGCTGACCAGGGTTTGGCTGGCGCTGGTCAGAACGTGATGCCGATCCTTGAAAAAGATGAAATCGTTGGTGCTCTCCATCATCGAGCGAAAACCGGGGTTGGCAGCCAGTGCATCCGTTGGGTCAAACAGGCTTTTGGCATCGCGCAGACGCAGGTTCAGAACCGCTCCAGCCGCCGTCAACTGGTGGTCATATTCGGCAACCAGACAGCGGATGCGGCCATTTGCCTGGCGCATGCGCAAGTTGCTGACGTGGCTTTGTGGCTGGGTGGCAGACTGCGGCTCAATGCGCAACATGGCATCCAGCACATCCTGATCATCAGGGTGGACCAGCGCCAGGATCGACACCCCTCCTTGCAGAAGGAGGCTGGTGTTGTAACCAAGCATCGACTCGACATCGCCTGCAACCGAAAAAACGGTGTGTGGCGCAACCGGCAGAAGCTGCAACCTGGCTTCCAGTTGAATTGGGGTAAGCATGAGATCTGATATGCGCTGAATCACGGCAAGTTGCCGTCCATTCTATTGCTGACAGGTAAGGCCTGATTGCCTCAATCACTCGGTTCGACCTTGGCCTTATGTGTTTCCTCAGGGGCTCGCAGGCTTTGCCCTTGCAAGCCTGCTGCCGCAACCGACTTCCCCCCGCTTCGCTGCTGCAGGCCAACTTGAGAATCAGATTCATGTCATTCAACAGCCGTAGTCGATTATTTTTTTTGATCTGACTGACAGCAATAGAGAATCAAAGTGAATGACAGGACCTGGCCATCACGCGACGACCACTTTGCGGATCGGCCATCTTGGTAGCGGTCATTGGCGGCGCGGGGACGCAGACCCATGGATGTCGGCTATCTGGCATCGATTTGGGCAGTGGTTACGACAGCAATGGTTCGAAACTTGTCACCAGCCATCAAACATTAGCTGACTCCGATGGGTCTTCAAACGACCTACATGACCAACAAACCCAATGCGCTGTTCCGTCGCATTCCTGATCGCCAAGGTACATGGGCGAGATTGATACGCCACAGCGCGCACCATTACCCCGCCTGATCAAAAGCCGTTCGCAGCCACCCCTGCAGTTCCTGGTCGATTTCAGCGACCGAGCCGATTCGCACCGTGTACTGGCACATGCCACCAGCGGGCATGGCTTTGAGTCGCGCCGCTGGCGAGAGTGCTTTGGCGTTCAAACCAATCTCAATGAGGTCCTTGGTGGCCGGGCCGAGCATGGCAAACTGCTTGCGCCGACGCAAGCTGATGTAGCTCTTCTTCGGCGACGCTTCAAAAGCTCCGATGCCCCGAACCATGTCCAGCACCGCCGCATGCAGCGGCATCAGTTTCGCCTTGGCACCTGAATAAATCTCGACCAACGGGTCATTGGCCGGCCCTTGCGGCGTCACCGTTGCCGGACCGTCCAGCACTGGCAGCGGCTTGCCAAAAAACAGCGCGACCATGTTGGCATCACCGTACCCAAGTGCAAACTGCTCCATCAACAAAGTGCGCTGCTGGCCCACCTTGGTCAGCCCGCTGGCGGCCAGGGCTTCGTGCAATTCGACGATGGTCTTGCCGGTGCGGGTTTGTATGTTGCGCAACTGGTTTTGTCTTGCCACGTCAGGGTCAGCCATGTTTACCTCCAGTCAGATCGAAGAATTCGCAAACGTCGCCACGGTACAGGTCTGGTGACCGCCCTGGGAGTTTACTGTTGCGCCTCGTCCGGCACCTTCGCAATCTCGCCCTAACCCAGGCTGCCGCTAAAATCGCCCGCTTCCAAGGAGCGTTGCAGCAGACCCACCGGGTTTGTCAGGCTTGGATTGTCCCAACGACGCTCACCTGACCCCGTTACCCACAGGTGAGTTGTATGTCTGAAATTTTGTCCCCCGCGCCGATGTGCCTGTCTGGCCTGGAGCCCCTGACGATTGGGCTGGCACCCGCCACGGACGGCACTGTGCCCAGCGCCACGTTTGTCAACATTGGCGAGCGCACCAACGTCACCGGCTCCAAGGCTTTTGCCCGGATGATTCTCAATGGCGAATTTGACCAGGCGCTGTCAGTGGCACGCCAGCAGGTGGAAAACGGCGCGCAGATCATCGACATCAACATGGACGAGGCCATGCTTGACAGTCAGGCAGCGATGGTCAAGTTCCTCAACCTGATCGCGTCTGAACCCGACATCTCCAGGGTTCCGGTGATGATTGACTCGAGCAAGTGGAGCGTGATCGAGGCCGGCCTGCGCTGCGTGCAGGGCAAGGCGGTGGTCAACTCCATCAGCATGAAAGAGGGCGTGGAGGCATTCAAACACCACGCCAAACTGCTGCGCCGCTACGG
>JAGOUM010000230.1 GCA_018061265.1 Rhodoferax sp.
TGAAAAACAGGAGCAAGACAGTACCATGGAGAGGCGCATCCTCTAGTTTATAAGTCGGCACCAAAGTTTGCACACCATCACGATCAACGGAGACACACATGAAATTCAGTTCAAAGATCGCCTTGTTTACCGCGATCCCGGCCTTGTTGTTTGTGATCGCACTGATCAGCAGCGTCGGTGCGCTGATGCAGACCCAACGCGGTTTTGACGGCTACATCAACAAGGAACAGGCGATTGAACGCGGGTTGTCCGAGCTGTATGCACAAGGCCTACAAATGGGGCAAGCCATACGCAACATCCTGCTGGACCCAAAAAACCCCAAAGCCTATGACAACTTGAAAGCCGCTGACGCCGATTACGCCAAGGCATTCATTCAGTTGCAACAAGCAGCCAAAGGCAGCAGCACAGAAGCCGCTTTGGGCCAGTTGATCACCCTGCGTGAGACCCAGTCCAAGGCGCAGCAAAAAGTGCTGACACAAGTGACCGCCGGTGCTGATGCCACCGAAGTCATCAACAAGGAGGAAACCCCTGCCTGGCGGGCGCTGAAGGCTGAACTGCTGAAACAGAGTGACATTGCCAAGAAAAATGCACTGGCGGTTCATGACCAGATCGACAGCGGCACCGCAACCGCCACAACCCTCTCTATCATCCTGAGCATTTTTGCGGTGCTGGTGGCTCTGGTGCTCACCTTCCGGATGCGCTCCACCATGAACAAGGAGTTGGGTGGCGACCCTGCGGATGCCACCCGTGCCCTGGCTGCCATTGCCCAGGGTGACCTGGATTGCCATATCAGCAATTCTGGCAGTTCCGACAGCCTGATGGGGGTCATGATCCAGATGGATGCGTCGCTGAAGACCATTGTCAGCCGTGTGCGGGATTCGGCGGCCGGGATTGCCATTGCCAGCGCTGAGATTGCCCAGGGTGACAACGACCTGTCGGCCCGCACCGAGAGCCAGGCCAGCGCACTTGAAGAAACGGCGGCGTCGATGGAGCAGCTCAGCTCGGCAGTAAAACAAAACGCCGACAACGCCCACCAGGCCAACCAGTTGGCGATGAGCGCCTCCACCGTGGCAGTCCAAGGTGGTGAAGTTGTGGCCCAGGTGGTTGACACCATGAAAGGCATCAATGAAGCCTCACGAAAGATCAGCGACATCATCAGCGTGATTGACGGCATCGCCTTTCAGACCAACATCCTGGCCCTCAATGCCGCAGTTGAGGCAGCCCGTGCCGGTGAACAGGGACGCGGGTTTGCCGTGGTGGCTTCGGAAGTGCGGTCACTGGCCGGACGCAGTGCGGAGGCCGCCAAGGAAATCAAGGCACTCATCAGCGCCAGCGTACAGCGCGTGGAACAAGGCACCACCCTGGTTGACCAGGCCGGCACCACCATGAACGAGGTGGTGACCTCGATCCGCCGTGTCACCGACATCATGGGCCAGATTAGTGTCGCCAGCAACGAGCAAAGCCTGGGGGTCTCACAGGTGGGTGAAGCCGTGACCCAAATGGATCAGGTCACCCAACAAAACGCGGCCCTGGTGGAGCAAATTGCAGCCGCGGCCACCAGCCTGAAGAGTCAGGCTGATGATCTGGTGCAGTCGGTGTCGATTTTCAAGCTGGGCAAGAGTGACAGTGGCAGCCTGGCCGCTTTGCCGACGGCCAAGGTTCGCTCACACGCCCCGACAGCGACCAGTTTCAAAGGCGCAGACCGTCGCTCAGGTGGCGTGCCAAAAGGTGCCGCTGCACGCAGCGCACCACGCCCGCCGGCGAGTGCGCCCACTCCGCCACCATTGGCAGCCCCGGCGGCCAAACCCGCCGCTGCGGCAACAGCAACCAGCGACTCGGACTGGGAGACTTTTTAAACCAGGCCGGCCGTCAGTGGCTGGCCACGGCAACCACCTGTAGCACCGCAGCGCCATAGGCCTCGAGTTTTCTCGCGCCAATGCCGCTGATGCCCTGCAAGTCATCAAGCGATTGGGGTGCACTCTGGGCAATGGCCGCCAGCGTGGCATCATGAAAAATCACATAGGCCGGCAGGTTGTGCTCTTTGGCCACGTCAAAACGCCAGGCCTTGAGTGCCGCCAAACGTGCCTGCGCGGCAACATCGAGCACCGCGAAGGGTTTGGCAGATGCTTTTTCGCTTCGCCTTCGCGACTTGGGTTGGGTCGCTCGAACCAGCGCCACACGCAATTGCACCTGGATTTCACCCCTGAGCACCGCTCGCGAGGCTTCTGTGAGGTGAACGGTATGAAAAGCCTGGGCATCCACCGCAATGGCATCTATCGCCAGCAGTTGACGCAGCACGCCGCGCCACTGTGACTCACTCAGGTCGGCACCGATGCCAAAGGTGCTGATGCCCTGATGGCCGCGTTGCTCCACCTTGTCGGTATGCTTGCCGCGCAGAATGTCGATGATGTGCCCGGCGCCAAAACCAAAACCACTCATTTGCTGCACCCGATAGACGGTGGACAACAGCTTGCGGGCTGCATCGGTTGCATCCCACACCGCGGGTGCCTGCAAACAGTTGTCACAATTGCCACAGGCCTGGCTGGTCTCGCCAAAATAGTGCAACAGGCGCACCCGCCGACAGTCGGTGGCTTCAGCGAGTCCGAGCAAGGCATCCAGTTTGCCTCGTAATCCCTGTTTGAAAACCTCGTCTGCCGGGCTCTCATCAATCATGCGCCGCTGGTTGACCACGTCCTGCAGGCCGTAACACATCCAGGCATCCGCCGGTTCGCCGTCACGCCCGGCACGCCCGGTTTCCTGGTAATACCCCTCAATGTTTTTCGGCATGTCCAGGTGGGCGACAAAACGCACATCGGGCTTGTCGATGCCCATGCCAAAAGCAATGGTGGCCACCATCACCACACCCTCCATGCGCAAAAACTGGTCCTGATTGGCCTGGCGCACCCGGGTGTCGAGCCCGGCGTGGTAAGGCAAGGCGGCAACGCCGTTGTCGCACAACATCGCGGCAGTTTCCTCCACTTTTTTGCGTGACTGGCAATACACCACACCCGCATCACCCAGGTGCTCATCACGGATAAAGCGTAACAACTGCTGACTGGCCTCGCGTTTCTCGACGATGGTGTAACGAATGTTGGGGCGATCAAAACTGCTGATAAACAGCCTGGCTGCCTCCAACTGCAGATGCGCGACGATGTCCTGGCGCGTCAGCGCGTCGGCAGTGGCCGTGAGGGCGATTCGCGGCACGCCAGGGTAGCGCTCATGCAACACGGTGAGTGCACGGTATTCCGGCCGGAAGTCGTGCCCCCATTGGCTCACGCAGTGGGCCTCGTCAATGGCAAA
>JAGOUM010000231.1 GCA_018061265.1 Rhodoferax sp.
CAGAACGTTTGCTCACAGTGCCTGCGACCGAGCTGGCCATGAAGCACGTGGGCAGGCCGGTGCCCAATGTGCCGCTGCTGGGCGCGTTTGCCGCCTTGGGCGGACGCATCACGCTGGACGCAGTGCAAGCCGCGATTGGCGAGAAATTCAAAGGGGCCGTCGCGCAGGGCAATATGGATTGCGCCCGCGAGGCTTATGACATCGTGATGGAACAAGAACAGAAAGCGCAGGCCCAACATGTTTGAACAATGCGAAGGCTCTCATGCCGTGGCCAAAGCGGTGGCACTGAGCCGCCCCGAAGTGATCTGTGCTTACCCGATCTCGCCGCAAACCCACATCGTGGAAGGTTTGGGCAAGATGGTGAAATCCGGCGCGCTCAAGCAGTGCGAGTACATCAATGTCGAGTCCGAATTTGCCGCCATGAGCGTGGCCATTGGCGCTTCGGCCGCCGGTGCGCGTGCCTACACCGCCACTGCCAGCCAGGGCCTGCTGTACATGGCCGAGGCGGTTTACAACGCATCGGGGCTGGGCCTGCCGATTGTCATGACGGTGGCCAACCGCGCGATTGGTGCCCCCATCAACATCTGGAACGACCACACCGACAGCATGTCCATGCGTGATGCGGGCTGGCTGCAGATTTTTGCCGAGACCAACCAGGAAGCGCTGGACCTGCACATTCAGGCCTTTCGCATTGCCGAAGAGTTGTCGCTGCCGGTGATGGTGTGCATGGATGGTTTCATCCTGACGCACGCCTATGAGCGTGTTGACATGCCCGAGCAAGACCAGGTTGACCGTTTCCTGCCGCCTTACGAGCCACGCCAGGTGCTGGACCCGAAAGAGCCGGTCACCATTGGTGCCATGGTCGGGCCAGAGGCCTTTACCGAGGTGCGTTACCTGGCCCACGCCAAGCAGATGCAAGCGCTTGAATTGATTCCCCAAATTGCGGCCGAATTCAAGCAGGAATTTGGACGGGAGTCCGGTGGTCTGATCAAGACCTATCGCCTGGAAGATGCCGACACCATCGTGATTGCCATGGGCTCGGTGCTGGGCACCATCAAAGACACGGTGGACGACTTGCGCAATGAGGGCGTAAAAATTGGCGTGCTGGGCATTACCTCCTACCGCCCGTTCCCGATTGAGGCGATTCGCGAGGCCACGGCGCATGGCAAGCGCATCGTGGTGATTGAGAAGTGTTTTGCGGTCGGCATCGGCGGTATCGTCTCGCGCGATGTGCGCAGTGCTGTGCAAAACCGGCCTCAGCCCGTGCTGACCGTGGTGGCAGGCTTGGGCGGGCGTGCCATCACCAAGGCATCTTTGCACAAGCTGCTGCTGGACGCCATTGCCGACAAACTGGAGCAGCTGACCTTTTTGGACCTGAACTGGGACATTGTCAACCGCGTGCTGGAGCGCGAGAAGAGCCAGCGCCGCTCCGGGCCGGTGGCCGAAAGCGTGCTGCGCGACATCGGCACCGTGGCATCGAGCATTGGTTAAGGGGATCGTCATGACACACAACGTCGTCAAGTTTTACCAGACCGGCACCTTCACCGTCGGCAACCGCCTGCTCGCGCCGGAGCTGCGCAGCGTGCAGGCCGACACCCACCGCAACAACTCGCTCAACTCCGGCCACCGCGCCTGCCAGGGCTGTGGTGAAGCCTTGGGCGCACGCTACGCCATTGACGCGGCCATGCAGGCGACCAACGGCCAGCTGATTGCCGCCAACGCCACCGGCTGCCTGGAGGTGTTTTCCACGCCTTACCCGGAAACCTCGTGGCAAATGCCCTGGATTCACTCGCTGTTTGGCAACACCGCCGCCGTGGCCACCGGCATTGCCGCCGCCATGCGCGTCAAGGGCCGCAACGACGTGCGTGTGGTGGCGCAGGGCGGCGACGGCGGCACCACTGACATCGGCTTTGGCTGCCTGTCCGGCATGTTTGAGCGCAATGACGATGTGCTCTACATCTGCTACGACAACGAGGCCTACATGAACACCGGCGTGCAGCGCTCGTCCGCCACACCCCCTGCTGCGCGCACGGCCACCACCATGCCGGTGGGGCCGCAACCGGGCAATGTGTTCGGCCAAGGCAAAAATGTGCCGCAGATCGCCATGGCGCATGAAATTCCCTACGTGGCCACCGCCACCGTGGCCGATTTGCGCGACCTGGAATACAAGGTCAAGCGGGCCATGTCGATCCGGGGCGCGCGCTACATCCACATCTTCGTGCCGTGTCCCCTGGGCTGGGGCGCTGCATCACACGACACCATCAAGCTGGCGCGCTTGGCCACCGAGAGCGGATTCTTTCCGGTGTTTGAAGCCAAGCGCGGCGAGGTCACCGGCGTCAGCAAAATCCGCCATCAGGTGCCGATTGAAGACTATCTGCGCCCGCAAAAGCGTTTTGCCCATTTGTTCGGCAAAAACCCGGATACCGTCACCATCGCCAAGCTGCAGGCCATTGCCGACCGCAATATCCGGCGCTACGGTTTGCTCAATCAAGACGCTTAAATATCAGTCGGGAACCACCATGCAAAAACCCTTTGCCATCACGCTGGACGTCGGAACCTCACTGGCCAACCACACCGGCTCCTGGCGCAACAAGCGCCCGCTGTACATCAGCCGCATGCCCCCTTGCAACAACCAGTGCCCGGCGGGCGAAAACATCCAGTCCTGGCTGTTTCACGCCGAGTCAGGCGACTATGAAGGTGCCTGGCGCAAGCTGGTCGAGGCCAACCCATTCCCCGCCATCATGGGCCGGGTGTGTTACCACACCTGCGAAAGCGCCTGCAACCGGGGCAAGATGGACGCGCCGGTCGGCATCAACTCGGTCGAGCGTTTTTTGGGCGACCATGCCCTCGCGCAGGGCTGGAAATTTGTGCCGCCCGCAACTCCCTCCGGCAAAAAAGTGCTGGTGGTCGGTGCTGGCCCATCGGGCCTGTCCGCTGCCTACCAACTGGCCTGCATGGGCCACAAGGTCACGGTACACGAGGCTGGCCCCATGCCGGGCGGCATGATGCGTTTTGGCATTCCCCAATACCGCTTGCCCCGCCAGGTGCTCGATGCCGAGGTACAGCGCATTGTCGATCTGGGCGTTCAGATTTGCTACAACACCAAGGTGGCCGACGTGCTGGCGGCAAAAAACGAGGGCGGCTTTGATGCCGTCTTTCTGGCCGTCGGTGCCCACATCGCCAAGCGCGCCTTCATTCCGGCTGGTGACTCGGCCAAAGTGCTCGATGCCGTGGCCGTGCTGCGCTCCATGGAAGGGGAAGACAAACCCATGCT
>JAGOUM010000232.1 GCA_018061265.1 Rhodoferax sp.
GGGTTTGGGATGCAGAGTCAGGCGCAAAGCGCGCCGTTTAGCTCCGCTAAACAAGCGATTTGTAACGACGCTATGCGCCCAAGGCTGACGAGCAATATGCGCATGTTATTGTGCAATGGACCCTAAGGTCATGATCGATGGCTCCTGCGGTCAAGGGGGTCACCATGATAATTCTTTCAAGTCAATCACATAAAAATTGGAGCAGGGCCATGAACACAAGCAGTGTGAAGTCGGATGTACTGGTCATCGGTGGCGGCTTGGCCGGGCTGGTCACGGCCATCGAGTGTCTGCGCGCGGGCAAGCGCGTCACCTTGGTGGACCGCGACACGCGCCAGCGCTTGGGCGGGCAGGCGCTGTGGGCGTTTGGCGGCATGGCGCTGGTGGACACGCCAGTGCAGCGGCGCATGAAACTCAAGGATTCGCCCGAGCGGGCGCTGCGCGATTGGTTGCGCTACGGCGAGCTCGATGAGATGGATGTGTGGCCGCGCCAGTGGGCTCAGTACTATGTGGAGCATTCGCGCGAGCAGGTGTACGACTGGGTGACTCAGCACGGCGTCAAGTTCCTGCCTGCGGTCAACTGGGTGGAGCGCGGCATGCTGGGCAATGGCAATTCGCTGCCGCGTTATCACATCCTGTGGGGCACGGCGCAGCGCTTTACCCAGCAAATGATTGCGGCGCTGCACCAGGCCAATACCGCTAACCGCCTGACCCTGCTCAGCAACCACGAGGTTGTGAAACTCGAATCACAAGGCGGCGTGGTCACCGGTGCCCACGCCATCAACCACGACACCGGAGGCAGTGTTCAGTTTGCCGCGCAGGCGGTGGTGCTGGCCATGGGCGGTATCAACGGCAGCCACGAGCAGGTGCGCGCCAACTGGCCCGCAAGCCGCCCACTGCCCGCCACCATGCTCAATGGCGCGCACCCTTTTTGCAACGGCAAGCTGCACCACCTGGTGGCAGGTTTGGGCGGGCATGTCACCCACGCCGGGGAAATGTGGAACTACGCCGCCGGGGTGCCGCACCCGCAGCCGCACTTTCCGGGCCATGGCCTGTCGCACATTCCGTGCAAATCGGCGCTATGGCTGGACCACACCGGGCGGCGCATCGGCCCGCAACCCTTGATCACCAGTTTTGACACCAGCGACCTGTGCCGCACAGTGGCAGCCCAGGCAAAGCCCTACACATGGCACCTGCTGAACTGGCGCATTGCGGCCAAGGAGCTGGCCCTGTCGGGCGCTGAGCACAACCAGCGCATTCGAGACCGCCAGTTCCCGATGCTGATGAAGGAAATGCTGTTTGGCAACCACCGCCTGGTGCGCCAGATGCTGGCCGAGAGCCGCCACTTCCTGGTGGCCGACACACTGGCTGAGTTGGCAGCCAAGATGAATGCCCTGGCGGGTACGTCCGATGTGCGGGCTGAGGTGCTGCAGCAAACGGCGGATGATTTTGATGCCAACTTCCAGCGCGGCCTGTCCGTGGTGAATGACGACCAGATTCGCCGCATCGAGCATGCACGCCACTGGCCGCCCGAGCGCCTGCGCACCTGCAAACCTGCGCCTTTGCAAGCTTCAGGGTCAGGGCCGTTCATTGCCATCCAGTTGCAGCTCATCACACGCAAAAGCCTGGGCGGGCTCAAGACCGATCTGCAAAGCCGGGTGCTCACCGACTCCGATCAGGCGATTGAAGGCTTGTACTGCGTAGGCGAAGCGGCCGGTTTTGGCGGTGGCGGTGCCTGCGGCAAACGTTCGCTGGAAGGCACCTTCCTGCCCGGCTGTGTGATGACGGCGCGAGCGGCGGCGCGTTCGATCAACGCCGGTCTGGGTCGTTGACGAGGCACCCGATGGCAGTTTCTGAATCGACCTGGAAAATGCATCTTGCGCAAGCAGGACGGGCGTGGGCAGCTATTTTAAAAATAGCAAAACTCCCGACTTCCGTTTCCCCCACTCACACCCCCCGCCCCTCTCTCGCCCCGCCGGGCGAAAGAGGGGAGCCTTCAACAGCCCATTTGGCCGCGTGTTCAAAATGGATGAGTTCTACGCCACGGCCAACATGGGGAAGCTGGGATGGGGGGTGTCTGGCCGATGCCGGGGGCCGACTCGGCTGCGGAGCGGGCCGGTTGCGGCTATGCCACCCCATCCCACCCCCCTCTGCCCCAACGCCAGATTGAGCGTGTACGTGTCTTGTTTAAACACGCGGCCAAATGGGCTGTTCAGGCTCCTCTTTCTCGCCCGGCGGGGCGAGAAAGAGGCGGGGGAGATAGAGTGGGGGAAGAAGACTCATCGCCCCCAGCGTCCGCTGGAAATTGGGAAAGAAAAGTGGCTTTTGCGCAAGCATTACGGGCGCAATAAGCTATCAAATAACTAGCAAAATCAAGAGAGAAATATCATGTCCAACGGCGCTAAAGCCCTGATCCGCACCCTGGTGGATGCCGGCATCACCACCTGTTTTACCAACCCCGGCACCTCCGAGATGCATTTTGTGGCGGCGCTTGACAGTGTGCCCGAGATGCGCGCGGTGCTCGCGCTGTTTGAGGGGGTAGCCACCGGCGCGGCTGATGGCTACGCGCGCATGGCGGACAAACCCGCCGCCACGCTGTTGCACTTGGGCTGCGGCTTGGGCAACGGGCTGGCCAACCTGCACAACGCACGCAAGGGCCGGGTGCCAATGCTCAACATCGTGGGCGACCATGCCACCTACCACACGCAGTTTGATGCGCAGCTGCAGTCCGACATCGAAACCGTGGCGCGCAACGTGTCGCCCTGGGTGCGCACCTCCAAAAGCACGCAGGACTTGTGCAAGGACGCCGCCGAGGCCATTGGTGTGTGCCAAGGCCCGCCCGGGCAAGTGGCCACGCTGATCCTGCCTGCTGATGTGTCGTGGGGCGAAGGCGGTGTGCCCGCTGCCCCGCCCAAAATCACCCCCCCAAAACCGGCAGACGACGCCACCGTGGCCGCCATCGCCCAAGCACTGCAAGGAGGCGGCAAAAAAGCCATTTTGCTGGGGGGCCGCGCGCTGCGCGAGCCCGCACTGATGGCCGTGGCACGCATCGCGGCCAAAACCGGTGCCAAGCTGTTTGCCGAAGTTTTCCCCACCCGCATTGAGCGCGGTGCGGGGCTGCCGCCGGTGGAGCGTATTGCCTACCTGGCTGAGCTCGCCTCGGTGCAGTTGAGCGGCCTGGACCACCTGATTCTGGTCGATGCCAAAGCGCCGGTGTCCTTCTTTGCCTACCCCGGCAAAAAGAGCTACC
>JAGOUM010000097.1 GCA_018061265.1 Rhodoferax sp.
TGCTGGTCAGCGAAGCCGCCGACAAGGCAATCGGCGCACTCGGCGCACGCGTGGTCAACGAAGGCGCGAACCTCGTGATCATTGAAGCGAAGTCGCCCGGCGAACTACTTTTTCGGGAGCAAGTGGATAAAGTCTGGCTGGCCAGCCCAATTCAGGTCTACCTTGATTTGCTGCGCGGCGAAGGCCGTGCCAAGGAAATGGCGGAACACCTGCGCAAAGAAAGGATCGGTTTTTGATGGTCAAGCCCGCAACCCTTGACGGTTACAGCGACCAGTACACGCTCGACTGCGAGCGTGTACTGGTAACGCTACTGCGCGGATTAGGTCCGTGGAAGGATTCGGTTTATCTCATCGGTGGCCTTACGCCAAGATATCTGGTTCCTGCGCGACCACCCGCTGTCCCCGCGCATGCCGGTACCATGGACGTGGACATTGTGATAGACCTGCAAATTCTGGCCGATACCGAGGCGTACCGAACGCTGGAAGACAACTTCAAAAAAATGGGCTTTGAGCGTGCCGAAAACGAGAGTGGGAAGAAACTCTCGTGGCGCTGGCAGACACGCACCGAACACGGGGCGCTGATGGTGCTCGAACTGCTCGCCGACGCACCAAACATCGCCGGTGGCAAGGTGCAGCCGTTGCCGACTGAAGGCACGATCTCGGCGCTCAACATCCCGCACTCGTCCATCGTCTTCGACCTTCACCAAGTCACCGAGATTCAGGCCGAGCTGTTAGGCGACAACGGCATCGCGACCGAGAAGATCAAGCACGCCAATTTGGTCAGCTTTACCTGCTTGAAGTCGTTCGCGTTCGACCAACGCTACGAGCGCAAGGATGCCCACGATCTCATCTATTGCATCGAACATGCGCCCGAGGGGCTGGGTGCTGTCGCTGAAGCGTTCCGTAAGGAATACGACGGCAAACACGGTGCAGTGATCCAGGCAGCGCTGGAGATTTTGCGAAAGCGCTTTGCACAAGACGACAAAACCGAGGGATATCGCAAGGACGGCCCCGTGTCGGTGGCCAAGTTTGAACTTGGCGAAGGCAATGAACCCGAGCAACGCGAGCTCAGAGTGCTGCGTCAGCGCCAAGCGAGCGACGTGATTGACCAATTACTACATCGAGTTGACCGAGAAAGGGACGCATCATGAGCTTCCCTGCCGACATCAAGGGTTGCATGAAAGATTCCATCCTGTCCTTGTTGAGCATCGGCAAGGGTGGCCTGTAAAGTGGCCTCAGGCCAGTCGGCCACGACCAAGCCGAACAGGCGCGCTTGGAATGGGCATCCCGCTTTTGCCTTGCAAAATGCCCAATATCCCCAGTAGAAATGACTCGCAATCAATCCCAAGAATCAGTTCAGGTGACCATCACAATCTACTGGAATTGGCATTCAAGAGCCAATCGACTACTGAGTCATGCGTCATGGACAATGGAAATCCACTCATGGTCGGCAATTGCGAGACCATAACGCCTTTAACAAAAAGGAAACGATCAACCGCCCCACATGAACATCAATGGCCAAGTTGACCCTTCCATCTATACAGGCAACGAATGGCCGACTCTGACGCCGCCAAACACCCAATTTCAGTGGTGACACCCGTGCGGGGATAAGCCCAGCGGCAAAAGGGGAAAGATGGGTAGAAGTTTTGCCCGAAGGGCATAACCACCCCATCGGCCTCCCCTTTTTGAGCCCCACCCCAGGGCCAGCTGGCCCACCCTTTCTGTTGTCAACAACAAAACAAATCAAAGCCCTTCACGCACTGCGTGACACATGAGCGCCAACCGGCCTCCCTTGAGACTGAGACTCCGAAGCAGAGCCAAACCGAAGTGCCCCGGAAACCCGGGGCGGGGTCCACATTAGCCTTTGATCTTGCGCATTTCCTCGGCCAGCACCCACAGTGCCCGGTTGAGTTTGATGTTCTGGTCAATCCCCTGCACTTCTCGGGTCCGCATGGCTTTGCCGCTTGCGCTGCGACCGCGCAGCCCGCCCCGGATCATGTTTTCCTGAACCCGATTGAAGGTTGTCCACAGATCAGCGGCCACATCGGATTGACGTTTAGGGCGAAGGAGCTGGCTTTCTGTCACCGGGGCCGGGCTCACTTCGGTGTCATACCGGAGCGAGAGGGCTGCGCGGGCAAATGCAGATTGTTCACCGGCATCCAGGGTCAGTGATTTCATGCCTTCGCGTTGACCGTCCACCAAATCAAACCCATCCAATACCCGAAAAGCACCTTCGATGACGTTGTCGACAATGTCGCCGGTGTGGCGAACCCGGATATCGCTTTGTGTGTCACCGCAGACCATGCCATTGGAGCAGACAAACCGGTAAACACCAGCCAACATTTGATAGGAGGATGTGCCGTCATGGCTGTTGAGTAAAACCACTTCATTGGCCTCAGTGGCATTGATCTGGCTGGCGTGACGCAAGCGAATCAAATGTTTCGCATGGCTGCGCTTTTGATCATCGCGGGTGCGGGTCTGGCACACCATGAAGGGACTGAAACCCTCCTTGCGCAGACCATCAAGAACCGTGATGGTCGGAATGTAGGTGTAACGATCTGAGCGGCTTGCATGTTTTTCGTGCGCCAGGATAGAAGGGGCCACGCTCATGATGTCCTCGTTCGTGAGGGGTGAGCTTGAGCGCAGCGAGGTTTGGTTGTGCCCAAAACGCGCAGCCAGTGAGTGTGTATATGCCATGGTGATTTCTCCGTGAGTAAAAAGTGATTTCCTGACTCGCGCATAGCGCCTAGTCATCGTGTTGCAAGATTCAAGAGCCGTTGGTGGAAGTGATTTGGTTTGCTGTTGTCATGATGTGATCCTTTGGGTTGGTTTAATTGCCATCGCCTCGCTGAGTTCTTTCGCCGCCAAGGGGTGGCATGAAGACCGACCAAGCTCTAAGGGGTTGGTGACACGAAGCTTCAGCGCAGTGACTGCAAGCCTTGGTGCTGTGGGGGAGCGTGGAATAAAAAGCGTGTACCGGGTGCTCGTACACGCCAGTGACTGGCAACCGGTTCAAAGCGGCTTTATGCCGCGAAAGCCCCCGCAGCAAGAGCGACTCGCTCTAAAGTGAAACCCAGGCGAAACACTCAGCGAGGTGTTGGCAAGCCACCCAAATGCACGACAACAGCAAAGCTGCACAGGCACACCCCTGTGCCACCGGCTACGCCCGAGGGCGGTCCGCAGTGAAACGCAGGTGAGTCGCCCAGATAGGCGACGGCAGTCAACAGGCCATCAGGTCACCCCCTGTTGGCCGATCCCCGGGATAAGCCCAGCGGCCAAGGGGAGTGGTACCTGGCGTGGGACGTGGTTGTGACCGCAGGGCACGTTCTGGCACCAGAAGGCACAACTGCCCATGTTGAGCACCGACCGGCCCAAAATGAAGCAAAAAGGGGGACGCCCCCCCTGGCTCACATCAACCCGCGTTCAGCCATGGACAGCGTCGTGTTGCCTGCCACGATCAAGTGATCCAGCACCCGCACATCGACCAGCGCCAAGGCTTGTTTCAATGTATTGGTCAGGAATTCATCGGCCCGTGATGGCTGCGTCGAACCACTGGGATGGTTGTGCACCAATATGACAGCGGCCGAGTTGTGTTTCAGCGATTCTTTGACGACCTCCCTTGGATAGACCGACGTTTGGCTGACCGTGCCCCGAAACATTTCGACGTA
The DNA here is from genome assembly GCA_018061265.1 of Rhodoferax sp. GTDB lineage: Bacteria > Pseudomonadota > Gammaproteobacteria > Burkholderiales > Burkholderiaceae_C > Rhodoferax. Next base: position 3,668 of record JAGOUM010000097.1, read on the forward strand.
TTCGATCACCTGGTTCTGTGAATCCAGATGAACCACCGCGAAAACCTCATGCTCCAGCGCCCCGAGTTTGACTTGCAGGTAGTCACGCACGGCCTGTGGCGAATCCAGCATGCTCGAGCCGCGCACCCGGGACATCAGCACTTGCTGCGCTGCCACCAGGACTTCACTGGCTTCAGCGGCACGATACCGACCGGCTGTATCGCGAATCATCAAGACCGCTGGGCTTGAAGTGATTTCGGGGAGAGTGAAAGTGGAAAATAGATCGTACGTCATGGTCGACTCCGTGAACCGGGCGGGATTGCCCGAGACCGTCAACAGCACGACGCAGCGCAGTTGTCACAGGTTCAACGACGGCCGCGAGGACGCAAGCACACCCAGTGTGCGCAGACCTTGACAACGAGAACGACGTGATAAGGTGAAGGTAACAGCAAGCCAACCCACCCCCACCATCGCACCGGGTCTCTGGCAAGCGCAGCGCGCAGGCCCTGCGGGCCGAAGGCATCAGGGCTCCAAGCCGCATGGCCATGACTCGGAACGAGGCGTGGGGCAACGCCCACGAGCCCGACGGTGCGATAGCGCCGGGACGCCCCAATGGCTTTTGCTACGAACTCTCTATCTTGGTAAAGAATTCAAGCGCCTTCCGTCTGGCCATTGCGTCCTCCTGCGCAGCAATTGGCTCCAGCTCCACGCCACCTCGCCCATCTACGAACAACGGACCCCCCACATCATCGTCATAGTCTGACCCGTCCTCATGAATGGCGCGGTAATCATCTGCCAGCAAGTCGGTCCCGACCAACTGGCTCAAATAGACCCAGGTCCAGCACTGCAATGAATTGTCGTGGTCATAGTCTTCAATCAATCTGAGCATGGCCTGAACATCACCGGATTTCGCCGCCTTGGTCAGCCACTGATGGGCATCTTCATGTCGATCCAATCGTTCGGCAATGGCAGCAGCCCTTGCGAGGTCAACACGACTTGTATCGAAATCACGGGCAAAGAAAGACGGATCGCCATGCTGGTCAGCAAGATCCAATAAAGCCTCAGGATGCCCCAATCGGGCAGCTTCCCGCAAATGCTGCTCGTGCTTCTCTGCTTGGGACAAGGTCATCGCGTGGGCATCGGCCCATTCCTTTTCCACGCCACTCAAAATCCACCCGGCTTTGGCCCGCCCATACCAATAGGCGCTGCCAGTTTCGCGTTCATGGCCATCCTCATCTATCCCGTAGATCAGTGCCAACGCATAGTGCGCCAATGCATGACCCCGTTGGGCCACAGATTCGAGCCCCTCAAGCAGAATAGGTGAGGTCAAAGCCAATGAATCCACCCCGCGGTCATCCTCAGCGTCCCAATCGTCACCCTCGCCTGCAGACATTTCACCCTCATCATCACCTGGGCTGGAAGCACCAACCTGCAGGTAAGCCACGAGGTCAGCCAATTTGATGATTCCGATCTCGCTGTCCGTCAGAAACGCCGGCAATGAATCGGAGACAAGTTTCGCAACGCTCGATCCGTATGCCAGTCCCAAGCATCGCTGATGAACCAACAAGGCATTGGCCTTGGGTCTTCGGCTGGAAAATGACCTCTCTGTGAAAACCGCCTCGCCGCCCAGACCCGCATAGGAAGAATACCCAAAGGATGCCGCCAGTAGCTCGTAGATGTGCGCCCGTTTTAAGGAAACACCTGTGCTTGCCTGCAACTGTTGTTGGACGGAATACGCCAATTTTTTCATGGTCATGACGAACCACCTTTCTTAAACGCCAAGCCAATGCCGGGTCAGACGCACACGTTTAAGTCCCCGACGGCGAGGCTTGCTAAAAAGGAGTTGAAATGACGGCAGAATGGGACAGCCTGTTTTTACTCGTGTGCAAGTAGGGTGGGCACCTCATTGAATTCTAGCCAATACGCTTCAATCGGTCCACCAATACTCAGATTCAAAGGCCCTGAATCCGATCGACGAGACAGCGTGTTGATACCAACCGAAAGCAGCTGATCACCAGAGGGTGACCAACTCAATGCGGAGCATGAACTCGCCGACGCTTGATGACAACGACCGGTGGAGGAGCCGTTCGAAAGGGCATTGGCTGAAATACGAACGGTCGATCAACTGCTGTGGCGCGCGCTACCGCCGCGGCGAGGTCCTTGTTGTCCGAATTGCTCAATGCCGTGACATGGTCGCCAACCACCAGGACAAAGCCATCTCCCAACCTTGCCAGGGCACCGCTTTGCAGTCCATGGCGGGCGCTACCGAGCAACTCAAGCAGGTCATCTGCTGAGCGCTCATAGGTATGTTTGGCCCATTCGAGCGGTCCCATGCGGACCGACCAGTACGATTTCGATTTCAATTGAGCATCCAACAACTATTTCTTCGTTGACATTGTCGCCGTCAATGCAGGGTCGGGCGCAAGATAGCGCTTACAGCACAGAATGGACCAGCTGCCTCGAGTCAAACCTGCAATTGAGTCTTTAGCGTCCTCTGGACGAAATTTTCCCCGGCCTGCTGTGCGTCAATCATTTGACGCACCTGCGCTTTGGCCCGCAGATCATCAATTTCCAAGTTGCGCGCCGCCAGCATCACGCCATCATAGGCCGCGTGAACATCAAGGCCGGTGAGCTCGTAGCCGTGGCCTTTGGCCATCCAAGCGAGCGCGTACAGTCCGGCAGCCATCGCAAACTCGGGGCGTTTGAGCGCAAAGTCTCTGGCAGCCCAGGTGAGCGTGCGCGGGTCAGTGGGACTGCGCCTGTCTGACCGCCATCCAAAGGCGTTGCGCCTAAACCGGGGGGGGAAATTGCCATTTGTAAGTGCTCATGGTGGTTGTGCGATCAGCCGTCCGGCAGTTCCGTAGGTGCTGGGCGGGTCACATTTTCTGGGACATGGACAAAAGCGCCATGGCCATGGCATCCACATCATGTTGGTACAAGTAGATGGGTCGCAAGGTTTCCTGTCCCCAGCTCTCCAATTCCATGTAGGCATAACAAGGATACTTTCTCGGTGGGGAATGCGTGACCTCCGCGAAACAGCCCTCCTCTTCTTTGACCCACTGTTTCCAGGCAACCAGGCTCGTCAGAAGTTTCATAGGCAGTCGTTTTCAGAACAGCAGGCGTTCAACGAGTGCCCGGGGTTTGCTGTCAGTCATGCCTTGGGGGGTCTTTGCCATGCGCCAATTTTGCATCAGCAGACATTCGGGCGGACAAGCGTTGCAGAGTCTTGGCCGTCTAAGCGGCCTTGTCACCATCTCTGATGGATCACATCACACGTCGATAGCCGCGTTTTCTGCGCAGGGCTTCAACGCTCTTGAGTTGGTGCAAGGCATCCGCCTGATTGGCCATCAAGGCCATTTTCTGGTTACCCGGTCGGTTGGCACCTGCCCAGCAACGAACCAGAACCCAGTCGCCCAGCAAGTCCTCAAACAGCTCAACCAGGTAACGCCGCCCGTTGCTCGGATTGAACCATTCCTGTCTCATACTGGCTTCACCTCACCCGCTCGCCAGCAGGATCTTTCAAGCCCGCTGGCCGAGTCAAGGGCGTCGGCGTTGTCCAGACCAAAGTGGGCTTTGTATTCCACCAGCAGGTCGGCCTCACTCCAGGCATCGGAGTCCATGCCCTCCGATTCCACCCAGTCTTCCAGGCTGGGCAAGACTATGGCGGGTTTGACGGTCGCATCACTGCGCAGGAGGTCCAGCAAAGAGGAGATTTTGGAGGTCTCTGGCAGAGTGGCATCCAGATGGCGACCGGCCTCAATGATTTGTTTGAGAAGCGCATCACGGCGGTTGTGGATGAAGCGCAGATCGGTAGTGGTTTCACTCCAGGCCAGGTACCTGTTGAAGGCTTCTCGCAGGTCCAGACCCAACAGGCTGGAGCGCACAATGGCGAAGTGGTGGATGCCCAGGGAGCGGGCATCCTGCACCACCCGCGCTTTGGCACCCAGGGGTCGGCCGGGCTTGCGCGCCGGGGTGCTGTGAAATAGCGGCGGCATGACAGAAGAGGGATCCACGGCGAGATGCATTAGAAAATCGGGTTTATCGGGCGCAGTTTTTGGAGAAAGCTGTCGCAGGGCAAACACAAGACGTCGTTGATCTTAATTTCTTCCTGTCCCATGTAGAGTAGGCACACCGTCGCTTCGGGATAGTCCTCCTGAAAAGCTTTGAGAGCGCGCAAATCGGTGTGGTGTACGTGACGCGAGCGCTTGACTTCGATCGCCACGAATACATCGGCCCCATACATGACAAAGTCAACTTCGCTGCCGGACTTTGTACGCCAGTAGTAGAGCTGTGCTGGAATGCTGCGGTAACTGGCCCAAGCCCGCAGGTGCTGGGCAATGAGTCCTTCAAGCGCCATGCCTTCAATCTCCTCGGAACTGTCCAAGGGCCCTTTAGGGCGAATCGAGTGATAAACGCCTGCATCAAAATAGAAGAACTTATCATGGGCCACTAGATGCCGTTTGGCCCGGCGCGTGAACACTGGAACGCGAAACGACAGCAACAAATCTTCCAGGATCTCTAGATAGCCCTCCACTGTCTTGCGGCCAACCTGGCATTCGCGTGCCACCTCCGAGAGGTTCAGCAGCGAACCGTGAGAGAAGCTGATGGCCTCCAGGAACCGCGCAAAGGCCCCCACATTGCGCACCAGGGCTTCGGCTTGCACTTCTTCTTGCAAATAGAGCGAGGCGTAGGCGCGCAGCGTGTTCTCTGGCACCGCTGCACTCCAGACCAAGGGCACCAATCCGACCTCCAGTGCGCGTTGCAAATCAAAGGCATCACCCAATTCCGCGGCCATGAACGGGTGCATCTGCAGTTCGGTCAATCTTCCGGCCAGCAGATTTGCCGCACCGCGGCGCAGTTTTCTGGCACTCGAGCCCGTCAGGATGAATCGCAGGGGCCGTTCACCTTCAATCAGTTTGTGCACCACATCCAGCAGCGCAGGCACCTTCTGCACTTCATCAATCACCACATCCGTGACCAATTGCTGAGCGGCCACCCTTTCCATCAGACGCTCAGGCCTGGCCTGGAACAAACGAAGGGTTTCTGGATCGAGCATGTCAATCCAGATGGCCTGGTCCCGCAGCGCACGCAACCAAGTGGATTTTCCGGTCCCGCGCGGACCAAAGAGGAAAAAGCTGCCCGAATGGGCCTGTAAAAAACGCCCTGCTGTTTCCATATTTGCTTCTTATTTGGAATTACGTGGGTAATTATGCCTGATCCTATGCGAATGAACAGTAGAGTTGAAGGAAACACTCATTCCCCTCGAAAAGGTTAAACGAGCGGATTTACCCCCTGAAAAAGGGAATTCAAGGGCGGCTGCCAGTCATATTGCTCAAGAAATTGAGCGTACTCGCCGACACTTATCGAATCTGGAACAAGCGCTTGAGGGCCGCTTTTCCAATTGCCCGGATGTTCTGACTTAAATTCGAACAAGGCAACTCATGTTGTTGACTGACTTTGTTCAAGCGAAAAATCAACTAGCTCGGCATCAGTCGGAGTTTCCCAGTCTGGCCCAAAGAAATGGTTTGACAAAAATCTTCCAAAGAAGCTTTTTGTCATCGGCGAAGCAAGCCCACGTTTCCTGTAGGTCTCCTGTACTGCAGCGCCAATGTCTGGGAGTGCGACAGTTTCAAACTCAATTGTCAGCCGCTGCTGTTCAGAATTAATTGATTCTTTGAACAGTGCAAAAGCGGTTTGCCGCTTTGACTCTCTGAAAAGCTCGATCAATGCCACGCGCTTGGCTGTTAACTTTGTCTTCGCTTTGGCTGGATCGGCGCTGATTGGGTCTGGACTGCTGTGTTCCATACCGGCTAATACTGTTTTCAGGTACTTGTAGGAACTGGAGACTGCGGCCTGGTCTTTCCTCTTTAAACGACGCTCTAACACGTCCACGGCGCTCGCAAACTTTTGATCGCCAAACTTGTTTAACAATGACTCTGCCTTTTCTTGATCAACCCCAGTGGCAATCGCACGGCCGATATCTTTCAGATTCACCGGTGACGGCGAGGTGCCGAACGGCAACTTCACCTGCTTTTTCTTTTTGACACTGAACTGCAGGTCGCCAATCGCCCTACCCTTGCCCGCGTGTTCGATGACTGCTACCTCTAAGTCAGTGATCTGGTTCACCTCGAGGACGGCCTTCTTGATCACGTCCCGGTTGAAGTATTTCCACTGCTCATAGATTCCGACCTGATTTTCCGGGCACCCAGTCAGGACTGGGCGCCACCAGGTCCAATGTTGCCTAGCCGTCAATCCGCTTGGGTTGTCTATGTACCGGCTGCAAATCTCGTAGAGGGCCAGTCCCGGCATGGATTTAAATTCGGACTGAAACGCTAGGGAGATACGGGCGTATCGCTGCGGATCCAGAATCTCGTGCTTGATGTTGATTGCATAACTCCACTCCATGAACACTTCGCCGCGCTCGGTCGAAAGCTCGGCGTGGGCAATCAGTGCAGACACTGCCCACTTGGCGCCCTCCCCTTTTGTCGGTGATTGCCATTCGACTTTTGTTGTCACCATCTGACGCAGGTGTTCTTTGATGACATCCGTGTTGTTCGAGTTGAAATCAATTCCAGATACAACATCCCTCAAGCGGACCCGATAGAGGGGTTGCTCGACGCCCTGTTCTTGGGCGTAATGCATCATGACGTTATAGACCTTGCGCGCCAGGATCGTAATGCGGTCCTTGGTTGGCACGATGGCCAACGTGTCTACAGATTTTCTGAGGGGCCTTTGCTCCTCATACCTGGAGAGCAAGTTGCGCGGTGGAATTTTGTCCATAGGCCATTTTATATGGCTGGTGATAAAAAATTTCGTTTTCGACCTCACCTTTAGCAAACTTCAGTTTCCTATCTACGTATTGGTACGCACCCAATTAACCTCACCATCAAATGCGCTTGACATCGCTTGTTCGGAGGTCCAAGGGGTGAAAACACCGCTCGCTCCTGGGAAAGCACCATTCATGTCGATGCGCAGCCAAGTACTGGCCTCTAACAGTAGATAACCGGCTACTTAGCGCTCCAATGACCCACGCCACTTACCCATATCCACTCACCTTGCTTCCCAATAAGCCTCACCTCGTTACCCATATCCACTCACCTCTGATCCCAATTGACCTCACCAAAGTTCCCAATTAGTCTCACCGATAGTGTCATAAGTCATTGATTTACATAACAAAATCAATGGGTAAAGGTATTGAATGGGGTTGTATTGGTTTTCTAAAGGCTACTAAATAGAAAGCCGGTTTCGTTTCAAAGCCTCGCAAAAAATACAAAAGCTGAGATTGAGATCGTGATTGTTGACAAAAAGACATTGATTTGGCGGAAAATCGGAGAATCGTGAAATTCTGTAAAACAGTGATTTCTTGTTCAACAACATGATTTGAGAATTATTGTGCCAAAGAAGAAACCAACACCGCATCAAAAAATTACTATCGCTGCCGTTGTTGAGCAAGCGGACCGCGCGGTCAAGATGGTCAGTGACGTGCGATCAAGAATGCTTGCGCCACAGGCAACGAAAGTCCCTCCCGTCTTTTCGATGACTCAGCTTGCTGCGCTCTGTGGAATTGACAAAGGCCAGTTGTCCTACAGAATAACAAAAGGAGACCTCCCCCCTGGTACGTTAAATGCATCAGGCTCCAGACGAGAGTTTTCGCTACACGATGCCCGAACGTGGGTGAAATCTTATAGATCAGATTTTCTTAAGCCAGAGGGAAACAGAGCAATCACTATAGCCGTCGGAAACTTTAAGGGTGGTGTGGCCAAGACGACTACCGCAATGACACTTGCTCAAGGTTTGAGTCTTCGCGGTCATCGTGTCCTAGTTATTGACACAGACCCTCAAGGATCACTGACAACCTTGTTTGGCGTGCTGCCCGATACAGACGTATCTGAGGAACAGACGATCGCTGCTTTGGCCAGCGGTGATGAGACTTCTATTCGCTCGGCCATCCAAAGTACTTATTGGGAAGGCATAGATCTGGTGGCAGCGGCCCCTGCCCTCTTTTCTGCTGAATTCATGCTACCCGCCCGTCAGATGAAGGATCCCAAATTTCAGTTCTGGGACGTTCTCAACCTTGGGCTTGAAGATGTGCGCGATGACTACGATGTCATCATCATCGACACACCACCGTCTTTGAGTTACTTGACCATCAATGCATTTATGGCCAGTGACGGCCTCATCGTCCCACTGCCCCCAAACGCTCTGGACTTTGCATCCAGCGCCCAGTTCTGGTCTTTGTTTAGTGACTTGGCAAGCAATCTCGTTGAGTCTGCTGGATTGACCAAGACGTTCGATTTCATTCATGTGTTGCTATCCAGGGTAGATGCGTCGGATGCGGCCAGCAGCGTTGTTCGTACATGGATTGCGGCAACTTACGCCGAAAAGCTTT
>JAGOUM010000233.1 GCA_018061265.1 Rhodoferax sp.
TAACGCCGACAGGATACCAAACTCGCCACCACTTCGCTCAATGATCGAACAAAACTGTTTGAAGAACGACCAGTTTACCGATGCACATCGAACAGCACGGGACCCTTTTTCAAAGCCATTTTGGCCACAACGCTGCGGTGGATCTCGCTGGTGCCGTCAAAGATGCGATACACGCGCGCGTCGCGGTAATAGCGCTCGATCGGCAATTCTTTGCAAAAACCCATGCCACCAAAAATCTGCACGGCGCGGTCGACCACTCGGCCCAGCATTTCTGCAGCGTAGACCTTGACCATGCCGATCTGCTCGCGCGCGTCAAGGCCCTGATCAAGCATCCAGGCCGCCTGGTACACCATCCAGCGCGCGGCATTGATCTCGATCACGCTGTCGGCAAGCTGCTGTTGCACCATTTGAAAGTCACCAATTCTTTGACCAAACTGCTTGCGGTCATTGGCGTAGTTCAGCATCAGCTCCAGCACATGGCTGGCCTTGCCGACCGCACGAGCGCCCACCTGCGCCAGACGCACCACGTTGAGTGCGCCCATGGCCAGTTTGAAGCCCTGCCCCTGCTCACCCAGCAGGCAAACGGGCTCAAACAACACATCGTCAAAAAACATTTCCAGATGCGGTGTGCCGCGCAGACCCATCATCTTCTGGTCTTTGCCCAGGGTGAAGCCCGGCAGTCCCTTGTCAACCATGAACATGCTGATTTCCTTGTCCCCGGTCTTGGCGGAGACCAGAAAGAAGTCGCTCCACTCGCCGTCGCTGATGAAATGTTTGCTGCCATTGAGCACCCAGCCTGCCTCGGTTTTTTTGGCGCTGGTCTTGATACCTGCCGCATCCGAGCCGGCACCGGTTTCGGTGATGGCAATCGAGCAAGTGCGCAAGCCTTGCACTGTGGGTATGAGCCAACGCTCAATTTGCTCACCCTTGCATTCCAGCAGCGGCTCATACACATTCCCAAAGGCGCGGCGAATCAGGTAGTCAGAGGTATGGCCAAACTGCTCCTCACACATGATGCGGTCCAGCACACCCAGGCCACCGCCGCCAAACTGTTCGGGAATGTTCAGCGCATACAAGCCCAGGGCTCTGGACTTTTCAAAGATGGTCAGCGAGGTTTCTTTGGTCAAAAAACCCTTGTTCTCCAACTCGTCTTCGAGCGGGTGCAGTTCTTGGGCGACGAAGCGACGAATGGTGTTGATCATCATCTTTTGTTCGTCGTTGAGTGAAAAGTCCATGGTGTGTCTCCTGTTGTGTGAAGATTCAAGGTTGAGCATCATCAGGTCTTCCTGCGCTGCGGTGATCTTCGTTCACGAACGCCTAAAGATGGATGATTTGCCCGGTGCGGGCGGCATCAGCGATGGCTTCGGTGACCCGCAGGTTTTGCAGACCGTCGTGCGCAGTCACCCGTGGCACCGCCTCACCGCGAATCACGGCACCAAAATGCTCCAACTGGTGTTTCAGCGGGTCGTCACGCGCCAAATCAACCACGCTTGTGTCAAACGGCTGCCACCACGAACGCTTTGCGTCGCTGGCATAGGTTTTCAGGCGCATGGTGGGCACCGAGAGGCTACCGTGCGTGCCGGTGATCACATAGCAGTCTTCGTCGGCATAGCTGGTGTAAGCCGGGTTTTCTTGCGAGGTCTGCTCCCAGCTGCGCGGGCAGGCCGCCGTGTCCGACAACAAAAACGTGCCCAGCACCCCGCTGGCAAAGCGCAGGTTGATCGCGACGGTGTCTTCCACTTCAAATCCGCGCGCGGCATGGCTGGCAAAGGCTTGCACGGCAGCGACCTCGCCGCACAGCATGCGCAAGTTGTGCACCTCATGAATCATGTTGATCAAAATCGGGCCAGCGCCCTTTTCCCGTCGCCATGGAGCGCTATCAAAATACTCATCCGGTTTAAAAAACGTGGCGCTGCCCATGATCGCCACGAGTTGACCCAATCGGCCCGAATCCACCACCGCCTTGGCCTGGGCCATGATGGGGCTGTGTGCCCGGTGGTGCCCGATCAGCACCCGCGCCCCGGTCGCCTGAACAACTTTAAGCAGTTGGGTTCCCTGCGCCACGCTGGTGGCGATGGGTTTTTCCAGCAGAATGGGCAAGCCCGCCTCGATGCACTGCAAAGCCTGAGGCACATGCAAATGGTTGGGGGTGGCAAGCACCACACCGTCAGGTTCACTGACTGCCAGCAAATCATGCAGCGAGGTGAACCAGGGCACACCCGCCGCCTGGGCGATGCACTGGGCCGCCGGTGACGGATCAACCACCGCGCTGAGCGCGCAGCGTGGGCTGCCTTGGGCCAGGGCGATGTGCATCTGGCCAACTGTTCCGGCGCCAGCCACGGCAATTTGGGTCTTCTGGATGGGCATGGGAGAGATCGTCGTTGCAGAAATGTACTGTGAACCGTTAAAAATACAATGCATCAAAATAAACATTAACAATTCACCAATCATGAACAATCAATGGGACATGATCGATCTGCGCGTGTTTTGCCAGGTCACCAAACGCGCCAGCTTTGTCAGTGCGGCCAGTGACTTGGGTATCTCGCCGGCGTATGTGACCAAACGCATTGCGCACCTGGAGAAGGCGCTGGCAACCACTCTACTTCACCGCACCACCCGCCGGGTGGTGATCAGCGATGCCGGCGAGCTGGTTTATGCTTGGGCACGCAAAGTGCTCGATGCCGCCGACGAATTCAATCAGGGCGTGTTCAGCACCAAAACCCTGCCCAAGGGGCCACTGCGTATAAGCACCAGTTTGCGCCTGGGGCGCAACCACCTGGCCCCGATCCTGGCCGAGATGGGTCGCCAGTACCCCGAACTAGACATTTGGCTGGAGGTCATGGACCGACGTGTGGACCTGCTGGGCGAAGGCTTTGACATCGATGTGCGCATGGGCGACGTCCATGAGCCCCACCTGATAGCCCACCCTGTGGCCAAAAACGCCCGCGTGCTGTGCGCCTCACCGGCATACCTGGCGCAACGCGGGCACCCCAGAACGCTGGCGGATCTGGCCGCCCACGACTGCTTGCTGTACCGCGAACGCCACCAGACTTTTGGTGTCTGGCGTTTAAATGGACCCAACGGGACCGAGTCAGTCAAAGTGAGCGGCAGCATGGGCTCCAACCAGAGCGACATCGTGCACCAGTGGGCCATTGCCGGGCTAGGCATCATTCCGCTGGCCAGCTGGGACGTGGCCGGGCTGCTGCGCGAGGGCCAACTGG
>JAGOUM010000234.1 GCA_018061265.1 Rhodoferax sp.
CCGGGGAGTTGACGGTGGTCACCGGCCCAAGTGGCTCGGGCAAATCCAGCCTGGTGTTTGACACCCTGTTTGCCGAAGGGCAACGCCGCTATGTTGAAACCTTCAGCGCCTACGCGCGCCAGTTTCTGGACCGCATGGACAAACCGGCAGTCGACAAAGTTGAAGGTGTGCCCCCGGCCATTGCCATTGACCAGACCAATCCGGTGCGCTCCAGCCGCTCCACCGTGGGCACGATGACCGAGCTCAATGACCACCTGAAGCTCTTTTTTGCCCGAACTGGCCAGTTGTTTGACCGCCTTAGCGCACGACCGGTGCGCCATGACACCCCGGAGTCGATTTATACCGAACTGGTTAGACGTCTGGAAGGAACCGACGCGCGTGTGAGCATCACCTTTCCGGTTGAACTGCCGGTCACCGCAACGCCAGAAGAAGTGGCGCAGTGGTTGTCTGTCAGTGGTTTCACCAAAGTTCAGGCGCAACGTCATGTGGTGGTCAACCCAGGCACAGAGCCCAACGCCAGCGCCCCAACAGGCAAGGCCGGTGTTTCCAAAACCAGTGCGGTCCAGCCCCGGCAGCGCAAACTGCTTGACGTTGTGGCCGACCGCTTTCGTCTGGCGGGCACTGAACGCGCCCGGGTGCTGGAGGCCATCGAGGTGGCGCTGAAACATGGCAGTGGCCAGATCAACGTTTATGTATCCAATATGCCTCCAGCGCATACAGGAAAAGAGGTTAATGCTATTAAAGTCGATGAAGGTACGTCCGAAATCTGGCGGTTTTCGACTGGTTTGCATTGTCCTGAGAGCAACCTGCGCTACGCCGACCCCTTGCCGTCGATGTTCTCCTTCAACTCTGCGGTCGGGGCGTGTGAGACGTGTCGGGGTTTTGGCCGGGTGATCGGGGTGGACTATGGTCTGGTGATTCCGGACGACAAACTCACCTTGCGTGCCGGCGCGATCAAACCCATCCAGACGCCCGCCTGGAAGGAGGCGCAGGACGATTTGATGCGCCATGCCGAGGTGGCGGGCATCCCGCGCGACACACCCTGGAACAAGCTCACACCGGAGCAACAGCACTGGGTGATTCAAGGTTCGCCGCAGTGGAACGGCAAGTGGAATCAGCATTGGTTTGGCATCAAGCGGTTTTTTGACTACCTGGAAACCAAAGCCTACAAAATGCACATCCGGGTGCTGTTGTCCAAATACCGCAGCTACACACCGTGCCCCGCCTGCCGCGGCGCGCGCATAAAAACCGAAAGTCTGCTGTGGCGCATTGGTAGCAAGGCGCAGGCCGATGCGGTGCTGCCACCTGCTAGGCGCTTTATGCCCAGCGGGGTGACGTGGACCCGTGCTCAGCTTGAATCCCTGCCGGGCCTGTGTCTGCATGATCTGATGTTGCTGTCGCTGGACCGGCTGCAGCGATTTTTTGACGGCTTTGAGACCGGTGTTGGTCAGCCACAGGAGCTCAAACTGCTGCAGGAAGAAATCTGCACCCGGCTCAAATACCTCAATGAAGTGGGTATTGGCTATCTGACGCTTGACCGCCAGAGCCGCACCCTCAGCGGTGGCGAGGTGCAGCGTATCAACCTGACCACGGCCTTGGGCACCTCGCTGGTCAACACCCTTTTTGTACTGGATGAGCCCAGCATCGGGCTGCACCCCCGCGACATGCACCGCATCATCGTCGCCATGCAACGGCTGCGCGACGCTGGCAACACGCTGGTGGTGGTGGAGCACGACCCGGCGGTGATGATGGCGGCTGACCGCATGCTCGACATGGGACCCGGCCCGGGCGAACGCGGCGGTCAGATTGTGTTTGATGGCAGCACCGCCGACCTGCGCCGTGCGGACACCCTCACCGGTGCCTATCTGGGTGGGCGCAAGCAGGTTGGTATGGGCTTCAAGCGGCTGGTGGCCGACAACACGCCGCGCCTGATTCTGGAAGGTGCACGCGAGCACAACCTCAAAAACATCGACATTGATATTCCGCTGCAGCGCCTGGTGTGTGTCACCGGTGTCAGCGGGTCGGGCAAATCCACCCTGATCCAGAACACGCTGGCACCGGCCCTGCTGCGCCATTTTGGCAAATCCACCGACGCGCCTGGTGACTATGATCGGCTGCTGGGGGCAGAGCAACTCAGCGACGTGGTGTTTGTTGACCAGTCACCCATTGGCAAGACAGCACGCTCCAACCCGGCGAGTTTTGTCGGTGCCTGGGACAGCATCCGCGAGCTGTTTGCCAACGCCGCCTTGTCGCGCCAGCGTGGCTACACCGCCAGCAAGTTCAGCTTCAACAGTGGTGACGGGCGTTGTCCGACCTGTGGTGGCTCCGGTTTTGAACATGTGGAGATGCAGTTTCTCAGCGACATCTACTTGCGCTGTCCGGACTGTAATGGCCAGCGTTTTCGCCCTGAAGTGCTGGAAATCACCATTGAGCGGGGTGCCAGGGTCCTCTCGATTGCCGACGTGCTGGACCTGACCGTCAGTGAGGCGGTGGCGCTATTTGCCCAGGACCGCGAGGTGACACGCACCCTGCAGCCGATTGTGGACGTGGGTCTGGACTACGTCAAACTGGGGCAGCCCGTGCCCACACTCAGTGGCGGTGAGGCACAGCGCCTGAAGCTGGCAGGTTTTCTGGCTGACGCGTCCAAGGGCAGCAGCGCCAGCCGCCAGGCTTTGGCGCGCCGTGGCATCCTGTTCATGCTGGATGAACCCACCACGGGTTTGCACTTTGACGACATTGCCAAACTCATGCGGGCGCTGCGCAAGTTGCAGGACGCGGGCCACTCGCTGCTGGTGATCGAGCACAACCTGGACGTCATCCGCGCCGCCGACTGGCTGATTGATCTCGGGCCCGAAGGCGGCGACGCGGGCGGCGAACTGGTGGCCTATGGCCCCCCCGAAGCCTTGATGTTGCATGCCAGTTCACACACCGCTCTGGCCCTGCGCGACTATGCCGCGCAGATGGGTGTGGAGCATCAGGTTGCTGATTATTCGGTCATCAAACCAGAGCAAACAAAGGCCGTGGGTAAAGCGCTGGAGGCTGAAAACACCATAAAAATCATCAATGCGCGTGAGCACAACCTCAAGTCTTTGAGTGTGGATATTCCGCGCGGACAGTTCACTGTGGTCACCGGGGTCTCAGGCTCTGGCAAGTCCACCCTGGCGTTTGATATTCTGTTCAACGAAGGGCAGCGCCGTTACCTGGAAAGCCTGAATG
>JAGOUM010000235.1 GCA_018061265.1 Rhodoferax sp.
ACCCAGCCCCTCCCGGTACACCATCTTGAATTGTGCCGCGTTGGAGCGGCCGTAGTCGGCAATGGCAATGTCCGGGTCGAGGCCGATCTTGCAGGGCATGGAGCCCGCCCACAGCAGTTCGTCACCCAGTTGTCGTGCGCTGTAGCGGTGAACATCAGCCAGAAAGGCCAGCGGGTAAGCCGGGTCGGTGGATGGTGGGGTGATGAATTCGAGCAGGCCCTCGGCGTAATCGGTGGTGATCCACGGGTGGGTGAGTTTGCTGCCCAGTGCCAAAGGATGAGCGGTTTTGGCGAGCTGACCACTGCGGTCCACGCGCAAACACTCGCGCTCGTAGCCGCGCTGAATGCCACGCAGCAGCGCGGTGTTGACGTGCTCCGACAACTGACGAATCTGGTCACAACAGGTGAACTTGAGCATGGATTGATCTTTTTATTAGCGGGCGCTGCATCGAGTATGGCAGCGTTGACATGGGTCATTTGTTCAGAAGGTACAGGTCAACTTTTTGTTCAGGCGCGCATTGACCCAGGCCATGTCCAGATTGCTGAGGTAGCTGATCCAGCCTTTGGGTCCGTAAAACCTGAAACCGCCGTTGACACTGGCAACCATCACCACGTCTCCTGCCAGTCTGGCTGACTTGGCACAGGAACGCATGGCGGTCCACATGCGCTCTTTGGCGTTGTTGTCCGCGTTAAAAAAACTGCTGTTGGTAACAACAAACACCATGTTGGTGTCTTGCTGCCTGGTGTGCGCGATTCTGTAGGTCACGGTTTGCGCGGCGTTTGCAAGAGCACCAAACAGCAGGCAGGTGGCGGCAAGGAAAGTGGTGACGGTTGACTTCACAGACAAATCTCCTTGAGATGGACAGATCGGTAAAGTCAATTATGAGGTGAAAGTTGACATCCATGCCAGCACCTTCAGAACAGCCTTTGTCACAAGCTCGACCTGTTGCCGATAACGAGGACACGCAGGCCAACACGCAACTGTCATGCGCGCATGAAACAATATTGGCATGTCCTATCTTCCCGACTTCATCGCCCCACAACGTTTCATTGACCCCGGTGCCGCCCTGGCGCAGGCGCAACGCATTTACGACAGCAGCATCAACCACCTGCGCCAGGCCATGCAGGCGTATGTGGCCGGTGATGAATTGCCCGGTCATGTTCGTGCCTGTTACCCCTTTGTGCGGGTACAGACCGATACCGTCACGCGACGGGGTTCCGAGAAGACCGCGCGGCTGAGCTATGGTTTTGTGGCCGGTTCCGGGCGTTATGAAACCACTCTGACCCGGCCCGACCTGTATGCCAGGTATTACCTCGAGCAGTTTGCCCTGCTGCTGGAAAACCACCAGGTTGAACTGGAGGTCGGCACCAGCAATCAGCCCATCCCGGTGCATTTTTCTTTTGCCGACAATGAGCACATCGAGGGTAATCTGAGTCCGCAGCGACGCCAGAGGATGCGCGATGTGTTTGATCTGCCCGATCTGACCGCCATGGATGACGGCATTGCGAACGGCACACACACGCCTCACCGTGGCGAGGCGCAGCCGTTAAGCCTGTTCACAGCCACCCGCGTGGATTATTCGCTGCAACGCTTGCGCCACTACACCGGAACCCTGCCCGAGCACTTTCAGAACTTTGTGTTGTTTACCAACTACCAGTTTTACATTGATGAATTTATCGAGTTAGGCCATGCGGCCATGGCGGAGGAAGCGAGTGAATATTTAGCGTTTGTGGAGCCAGGTAACGTCGTGACAACACGAGCGCACGGCGCGTCGATGACAGGCACGGCCAGTACCGGTCACCCGCCACCTCGCCTGCCCCAAATGCCTGCCTATCACCTTAAACGTGCTGACGGCAGCGGCATCACCATGGTCAATATTGGCGTCGGACCGGCCAATGCCAAGACCATTACCGACCACATCGCCGTGCTTCGCCCGCACGCCTGGATCATGCTGGGCCACTGTGCCGGGCTGCGTACCACGCAGCAACTGGGTGACTATGTGCTGGCGCATGGTTATGTGCGCGAGGACCATGTACTTGACGAAGAACTGCCACTGTGGGTACCTATTCCCGCACTGGCTGAAATCCAGGTGGCCCTGGAGTCTGCGGTGTCTGAGGTCACCCAACTCAAGGGAGGTGACCTGAAAAGTGTGATGCGCACGGGCACCGTGGCCAGTACGGACAACCGAAATTGGGAACTGCTGCCAGACAACGGCCCGCAGCGGCGCTTCAGTCAAAGTCGGGCCATTGCGCTGGACATGGAGAGTGCCACCATCGCGGCCAACGGGTTTCGCTTTCGGGTGCCCTACGGCACGCTGCTGTGTGTCAGTGATAAACCCTTGCACGGCGAGATCAAGCTGCCCGGTATGGCCAATCACTTTTACCGCGAACGGGTGGACCAGCACCTGCGCATCGGGGTGCGTGCACTGGAGCTGTTGCGTGCCCAAGGAGTGGATCAGTTGCACAGTCGAAAGCTACGCAGCTTTGTCGAGGTGGCGTTTCAGTAGTCAGACCAAGGTCACTGGCGCTTATTTCACACGTATTTGACGCAATCGGGGGCGTATCGGTTGGCACGCTCGTAGGATGCGGGATGCGCTCCTGTCTGCGGAGTGCATGACAGAAAGGCAATGAATCATGTCCAAGCAACCAAGCCCCGCCACCGCTGAGAACAGCAGTGCCACATCACCATTTGAGGCCGCGCTGAAGTCCTATGCCAGCACAATGGACCCGTTTGGCATCCTGTCCTCGCAGCTCAAGGCCCAACTGGCCTGGGCGCAGCATCCACAGGAGTTATGGCGTTTTGCGTCCAGCCTGTCGGCGGATCTTCTGAAAATCTACGGCCACGGCGCTCGCCGAATGCTGGGTCTGAGTGAAGGGGACCCGGAGCCGCGCAACCCGGAAGACGAACGTTTTGCCGATGCCGCCTGGTCCGACTGGCCGGCCTGGGATTTGCTGAAAGAACACTACCTGCTGTTGACGCACCGGTTGCAGGACGCCGTGGCGCAATCCCCGGATCTGAGCGATCACGAGCGCCAGGTGGCCGATTTCTGGCAGCGCGTCGGACTCAATATGCTGGCACCGACTAATTTTTTCTGGCTCAATCCGCAGGCCATTCAGCGCTTTTTCAAGACCCGCGGGCAAAGTGCGGTCACGGGCTGGAGCAATTTTGTGCGCGACATGGAGGCGCAGAACATCCTGATGGTCGAGCCCG
>JAGOUM010000098.1 GCA_018061265.1 Rhodoferax sp.
AGCGGCTTTGTCGACAACCAGAACCAGCTTGACCGCGCACTCACCGTTGCCCGCATGGCCGAAGGTGTCAAGAGTGTGGACAACAAGCTCAGCCTCAAGGAGGGCAGCACAACCGTGGGCAACAAGGTGGACGACAGTGTCATCACCACCCGGGTCAAGTCCGCATTGATGGCCGATGCCAGCATCAAAAGTCTCGATATCTCGGTGTTGACGCGCAAGACCGAAGTCCAGCTCAGTGGTTTTGTCAACAACCAGGGGCAGATTGACCGCGCCGTGGAAGTGGCCCGCGCCACCGAGGGCGTCACCCAGGTCAACAACGACATGGTTGTCAAAAAATAAGGCGCACCTGGCGCAGGGTGTCGTCAGTGGCACCTGCAGGCCCGGCAGAATCAGGCCCCGATGGGGGGTTGCGGTGCAGCGCAGCCCTCCATCGGGGCTTGATGACGTGTATTTTTTGGCGTGGTTTGATCAATAAATCATAGCTGTAAACCGTTGTCAGATATGAGCTGGAGGCTGTTTTGATGCATATTCTGCAAGCCATCAGGCAATGTGATGCCGGTTTTTCCCTTGATGGCCTGTGGTGCGCCTGAGCGGGTCTGGCAACACCTACACTTGTCACCAGTGACCCGAAGACGAAGCCTCGCCCACCAATCCATGGTGTGGCACACAACAGGAGCCGGATATGGCCAGAAAAGCAGTGGTCAAGGCCACCTCATCCACCGCCAAAACCGCGGCGAAAGCCGCTGCAAGCGCCACAGCGTCCGCTGCCCCGTCCGTGCCCGACGCACCCAGCCCGGCGGCAGTGACCGACAACTTTCCCATCGTCGGCATTGGCGCATCGGCCGGTGGACTGGCGGCGTTTGAGACATTTTTTGCCGGCATGCCCAAGGGCACCGCGCCCGGCATGGCATTTGTGCTGGTGCAGCACCTGGCCCCCGACCACAAAAGCATGCTGGCCGAGCTGATTCGCCGTTACACCGCGATGCCGGTGTTTGAGGTGGAAGACAGCATGCCGGTGGCCATCAACAGCATCTACATCATTCCGCCCAACCACGACATGGCGCTGCTGGGGCGCAGCTTGCAACTGCTCGAGCCCGGTGCGCCGCGCGGCCAGCGCCTGCCGATTGACTTTTTTTTCCGCTCGCTGGCGCAAGACCTGCACGAACGCGCCATTGGCATTGTGCTGTCGGGCACCGCCAGCGACGGCACGCTGGGCGTGCGCGCCATCAAGGACGCGGGCGGCATGGTGATGGTGCAAACCCCCGAGAGCACCGAATTTGACGGCATGCCGCGCAGCGCCATTGCCACCGGGCTGGTGGACTACCAGCTCAGCCCGGAGCAAATGCCAGCGCAGCTCATCACCTATGTGAAATATGCTTTTGGCAATTTTTCCATTCGTTCCGACAAGCCGGTGCTGATCAACGAGGGCGCGTTGAAGAAGATTTTTGTCTTGCTGCGCACCCGCACCGGACATGATTTTTCGCAGTACAAGCCCAGCACCGTGCACCGGCGTATTGAGCGGCGCATGTCGGTGCACCAGATTGCGCTGATTGACGACTATGTGCGCTACCTGCAACGTGAGCCCGAAGAAATCGAGGCGCTGTTTCGCGACCTGCTGATCGGTGTCACCAACTTTTTCCGCGACCCCGAGGCGTTTGAGGCGCTGGAAGAGCAGGTGATCCCGCTGCTGTTTGCCCGCAAATCCACGGTGGGTGGCGTGGTGCGTGTCTGGGTGGCGGGCTGCTCTACCGGCGAAGAGGCGTATTCGCTGGCCATTTTGCTGCAGGAGCGCATGGAGGCGCTCCAACAAAGTTACACCGTGCAGGTGTTTGCCACCGACCTGGACAGCCGCGCCATTGCCATTGCCCGCGCCGGCCTGTACCCGCTGGGCATTGCGGCTGATGTGACACCGCTGCGGCTGGCGCGCTTTTTTACCCCCGAGCCCGATGCCCAGGGTTACCGGGTGCACAAGGGCATTCGCGACATGCTGGTGTTCTCGGAGCAAGACCTGACGCGCGACCCGCCGTTTTCCAGGCTCGACCTGATCTCTTGCCGCAACCTGCTGATTTACCTCAACGCTGATCTGCAAAAGCGCCTGATGCCGCTGTTTCACTACGCGCTGAACCCGCAAGGCTTTTTGTTTTTGGGCACCTCGGAAGGCATTGGCGATTTTTTGAGCCTGTTTGCCGCCATCGACCGCAAAGCCAAGCTGTTTCAGCGCAAAAACGCCGAGCCCAGCCTGTTGCGCTCACCCAGCCGGTTTTTGGCCCCCTCTTCAGCACTGGAGGCGGCATTGCCACGCGGGCAGGATAAAGACGCTTTTCCGGTCAAGCTGCCGCTGCGCGAGCTGACCGAGCAGGCTTTGCTGACCCAGGTGGCACCGGCGGCTGTCCTGGTGAACGCGACGGGTGACATTTTGTACCTGCATGGGCGCACCGGCCAGTTTCTGGAGCCCGCACCGGGCGAGGTGGGCATGCCCAACATCCTGAAAATGTCGCGCGATGGCCTGCGACCGGCGCTCTCGAACGCACTGCACCGCGCCGCTGCGCTGCAGCAACCGGTGCGCACGCCAGGGCTGCGGGTGAAAACCAATGGCCATTACACCCGTGTCAACCTGAGCGTGTGCCCGGTGCCAACCGCCATACCCGTGTCTGACCCCAGCCCGGACCTGCCTTCAGCGCCCACGGCACAGGGTGCCCATTTGTTTTTGGTGATTCTGGAAGATGCCCCCGACACGGTGGCCGACACCACACCGGTTGCTGCGCTGGCCGAAGCGGCAACCGCCAGCCCGGCCATCAAGCCGGATGTGCTGGCGCAAATCGCAGCGCTGCAAGACGAGCTGCGCGCCAAGGACGAATACCTGCAAAGCACCCACGAAGAGCTGGAAAGCTCCAACGAAGAGTTGAAATCGAGCAACGAAGAAATGCAGTCGGTCAACGAAGAGCTGCAAAGCACCAACGAAGAGCTGGAGACCTCCAAGGAAGAGTTGCAGTCGGTGAATGAAGAGCTGTCCACCGTCAACAGCGAGCTCAACGTCAAGGTCGATGACCTGTCACGCCTGAACAACGACATGAACAACCTGCTGGCCGGCACCGGCATTGCCACGGTGTTTGTGGATCACCAGTTGCGCATTTTGCGTTTTACCCCCACCGCATCGCAACTGATCAACCTGATTGCCAGCGACGTGGGCCGCCCGGTGGGCCACATTGTGTCGAACCTGGTGGGTTACAGCAGCCTGGTGGCCGACGTGCAGTCGGTGCTTGACACCCTGGTGCCCAAAGAGGTGCAGGTGCAAACCACCGACGCGGCCTGGTTTATTCTGCGCATTCGCCCCTACCGCACGCTGGACAACGTGATTGAGGGCGCGGTGATCACCTTCAGCGACATCAGTGAACTCAAGCGCATTGAGGCCGCACTGGCGCAGGCCAACCGGCTGGCACGGCTGGCGGTGGTGGTGCGCGACGCGTTTGATGCCATTGTGATGAGCGATCTGGACGGGCGGGTGCTGGCCTGGAACCCGGCCGCCGAGCGCATGTATGGCTGGACCGAGGCGCAGGCGCTGCAGTTGAGTCTGCGTGACCGGGTGCCACCGGCATTGATGGCCGAAGCGCTGAGCCGCATCCGCCAGCTCAGCGAAGCGCAGGTGCTGGGTCCCCATCAAACCCAGCGACTGACCCAAAGTGGTGCAGTGGTGCGGGTGTCACTGGTGGCCACCGCGCTGCTGGACGGCAGCGGCCAGATGTATGCCATTTCAACCACCGAGCGTCTGCTGACAGCCCCGTGAGCGGCCGGGGCAAAAGGCTGCGAGAATGCACCACTTTGATGCCAGCAAGGTGATTTATGCCCACCGCCCCCCCCCCGCGCGACCCTGCCATGAGCACCGCGCCCGCCCTGAGCGCTGAGGCCATCCTGGCGGCCGAGGCCATGAGAGTGCGCGCCGAGCGGCTGTTGGCGCAGCGCAGTGGCAAGCCCGCGCCCAGCCCTGGGCACCCGTTTTATGAAATGCAGCGCCAGCAGCATGAGCTGCTGGTGCACCAGATTGAGCTGGAGATGCAAAACGAAGATCTGCGCGCTGGCCGCGCGCTGATCATGCAGGCACATGAGCAATTGGCCGACCTGTACGATCAGGCGCCGGTGGGCTACCTCAGCCTCAATGAGGGCGGCGTGATCACCCGGGTCAACCAGGTTGCTGCCAGGCTGCTGGGGGTGACCAAGGACAATCTGTTGACGCAGCCACTGAGCCACTTTATTGATCGCGAAGACCAGGATGTTTTTTACCTGCTGCGCCGACAGACGCTGCGCACCGATGTGGCGCAAACTGGCGAGTTGCGCCTGCAGCGCCCAGGTGGTGAGGTGTTTTGGGCAGAGCTGATTGCCACCCGGCAGCCCACCGAGGCGGGTGAGTTTGTGTTGCGCGTCACGCTCAGCGATTTCACCGAGCGCCACGCCGCGCGTGAAAAGCTGGGTCTGGCTGCCAGTGTGTTTGCCAATTCCCGCGAGGGCATCATGATCACCGATGCCAGCGCGCAGATCGTTCAGGTCAACGCGGCGTTTACCCGCATCACCGGTTACAGCGACCAAGAGGTGGTGGGGCAAAACCCGCGTCTGTTGAGTTCTGGCCGGCATGGCGCCGAGTTTCATGCGGCGATGTGGCAAGACTTGCAGGGCAAAGGGCATTGGTACGGCGAGGTGTGGAACCGGCGCAAGAACGGCGAGGTGTATGCCGAGCTGCAAACCGTCACCTCGGTGCGCAATACGCAGGGCCAGGTCACGCATTACGTGGCGCTGTTTTCTGACATCACCCGCTTCAAGGCGCAACAAGCCCAGTTGGAGCACATTGCCCATTACGACGTGCTGACCAACCTGCCCAACCGTGCCTTGCTGGCCGACCGGCTGCACCAGAGCATGGCGCAAACGCTGCGTCGGGGCGATTTGCTGGGGGTGGCCTACCTCGACCTGGACGGCTTCAAGACGGTCAACGACCAGCATGGCCACGCCGTGGGCGACCAGCTGCTGGTGGCGCTGGCAGCGCGCATGAAAGAAGCACTGCGCGACGGCGACACCCTGGCGCGCCTGGGCGGCGACGAGTTTGTGGCGGTGCTGACCGATCTGCCCGATGCCGCCGCCAGCCTGCCGCTGCTGCAGCGCCTGCTGGACGCGGCCAGTCTGCCGTTTCAGGTGGGCGCGTTGAGTTTGCAGATATCCGCCAGTGTGGGGGTGAGTTTTTACCCACAGGCCGAGCCCACCGAGCCCGACCAGTTGTTGCGCCAGGCCGATCAGGCCATGTACCAGGCCAAACAGGCGGGCAAAAACTGTTTTCACCTGTTTGACATGGCGCACGACCGCAATGTGCGTGGCCTGCATGAGGGGGTGCAACGCGTGCGCCTGGCGCTCACGCAGCATGAGCTGGTATTGCATTACCAGCCCAAGGTGAACATGCGCAGCGGCCAGGTGGTGGGTGCCGAGGCGCTGATTCGCTGGCAGCACCCGCAACGGGGCTTGCTGGCACCGGCTGAGTTTTTGCCGCTGATTGAAGACCATGCGCTGGCCATTGAGGTCGGCGAGTGGGTTTTGAACACCGCTTTGACGCAAATGGCGCTGTGGCAGCAAGGTGGGCTGGCGCTGCAAGTCAGTGTCAATGTGGGGGCGCTGCAGTTGCAACAAAGTGACTTTATGGAACGCCTGCACAGCCTGTTGACCAGTCACCCGCAAGTGCAGCCCGCCAGCTTGCAGCTTGAAGTGCTGGAAACCAGCGCGCTGAAAGACATCGGCTATGCCGCGCAAGTGATTGAGGACTGCCGCCAATTGGGCGTGACGTTTGCGCTGGATGACTTTGGCACCGGGTATTCGTCGCTCACCTACCTGCGGCGCCTGCGCGTGGCGCAGCTGAAAATTGACCAAAGTTTTGTGCGCGACATGCTCAACAACCCGGATGACCTGTCGATTTTGCAGGGCATCATTGGGCTGGCTGCAGCGTTTGGCCGCGAGGTGATTGCCGAAGGTGTAGAGACCGTGGCCCACGGCACGGCGCTGCTGCAACTGGGCTGCGAGCTGGCGCAAGGCTACGGCATTGCCCGCCCGATGCCCGCCGCCGACCTGCCTGACTGGATCAATCGCTGGTGCCCGGACGCCAGCTGGCAAGCACCGCGCACCGGGTAGGGTGTTGTAGCAACTGGCATCGCCGTGAGGCCTGGGTGTGCTGTCGCACCGACAGCGGTTGTGCCTTATCCAACAATGGGGTTTCGTCCGTCGAGCAGGCATTGGCCCTGGCGGTTCATTCCATTTGTTCAGGAGAAATTTGCCATGAAACTTTATCTGCGTGGATTTGCGGGTGTGCCCGCGCTGTTGCTGTTGGCCAGTGTGGCGCTGGGGGGATGTGCCGGCATGACAACCCAAGAGAAAAATACCGCCACCGGGGCGGTGATTGGCGGGGTGGTTGGCAACGTGTTGTGTGGCGGTGTGTTGTGCACCGGTGCCGGTGCCGCCGTGGGTGGTGTGATCGGGCACGAAGTGGCCAAGTAGTTGCAGCTTGGCTTTCCCATCGCGGGTCGCCCTCGGGCGACCTTGTCATTTACGGGATGGCAGGAACAAGCTGTCTGCTTTCGCGCAGGATGCCGCCACCCGCTACGCTGCCTTGAACGCCGCTTTGGGCTTGCATACGAATCACACATTGGGCACGCGCGTCACCCTGGTGCACATCACAGCGGCGCAAGCGATTGTGGGTGTAGTCGGCCTGCTGGTTGGTGAAGCCACCACGTTGTGCCTCAGCCCGCGCACGCGTTGCTTCCAGTCGGCAGGCCTGTGGGTCCTGCCGGGAATTGGGGTTGTCGCAGTCGGCCAGGTCTTGCTGGTACCTCGCCCGGGCGTCTGTTGCCGGGCTTGCCAGTGCTGCAGAGGTGCTGCCGACCCACAACGCAACGGCCATGGGAATGAAGAAGTATTTGGAAACAAAGCGTGGCGTTTTGGGCATGGGTCACTTTCAGGGCAATGGAGTCCGCTGGTTGTCGGGATTCCGGTCGACAGAATGTGTCAGTGCCGTGGTTCGGGACGCTGAGGGCATCACCACTGAGCGTAGATCGTCGGGCCAGGGGTGTCTGTGCGCCCGCACACCGTCATGCCGATGGTGCAATGTTTGCAAACGCACAGACCGCAGGGGTCTTCAAGCCTAGAGTCAGCACTGAGCTCCGGGGTGACTCACACACAACTTCACCTCCAAACCACAAAGGAATCAGCATGAACAAGGATCAGGTCAAGGGAAAAGTGAAAAACATCGCCGGCCAGGTGCAGGAAGAAGCAGGCAAGCTGGTGGGCAACACCGGCCAGCAGGCCAAGGGTGTCAAATTGCAGGTGGAGGGTCAGGTACAGAAGAGCCTGGGCAATGCCAAGGCGCTGGTGAAAGATGCAAATGATGCCATCAAGGCCGCGGCCAAAGCGGCCGTCTGACAACGGCCCGGCATTCAAACAACACGAACGGACACTCTCATGAACTATCTCGAACGCGACAGTTATGGCATGTATGCCCTCACCACCAACAGCGAAGGGCCCGGCCCCCGCTTGATGGGTGCCGACACGCTGCTGGGCAATGACGTGTACAACCGGCAGGGTGAAGATTTGGGCGACATCAAGGAAATCATGCTCGATGTGCCGACGGGTCGGGTGAGTTACGCGGTTCTGTCTTTTGGTGGGCTTTTGGGCATGGGTGAAAAGCTGTTTGCCGTGCCTTGGGAGGCACTCTCTCTTGACACTTTCAACAAACGTTTCACGCTGGATGTCGACCGGGACCGTCTGGCCAACGCGCCAGGTTTTGACAAAAAAGACTGGCCCAATATGGCTGACCAGACCTGGGCCCACCACATTCACGACTACTATGGGACCAAGCCCTACGCAGGCGACATGCGCTAGCCGGTGAATGCTTCCGCCTCCCTTGCCTGATCAACAGACGGGGAGTTTTTCCATTTTTGCGAGTGTCGCCTATGCCCCGGTTGAAATTCACCATCGCGCTGAATTACGACATTGCCGAACCCGGCAGTGACTTCATCTTCAGCATTCACGCCGCCCAGACGCGGCATCAGCGGGTGATTTGTGAGGCATTGAACCTGAGTCAACCGCTGTTACAAAACCTCTACACCGATGTGTCGACCCACACCCGGTTCTTACGCCTGAACGCCCGCGCGGGTGCGCTGTGTGTGTCATACCAGGCCACGGTTGATTTGAACCACTTCACGGCCCCACCCGAGCAGATTGGTGAAGTGGCTGTGGCCGACCTGCCGGGCGAGGTGTTGCCCTATATTTACCCCAGCCGTTATTGCCAGTCCGACCGCCTGGGACGCTTGGCCATGAACGAGTTTGGCGGCCTGTGGCATGGTTACGCCCGGGTGCAGGCGGTGTGTGACTGGGTCACCGAGCGGGTTACTTTTCGATCCAACAGCTCCAACAGCAATACCACCGCGGTGGACACACTGGTGGAAAAGGTGGGTGTGTGCCGGGACTACGCCCATTTGATGATTGCGCTGTGCCGCGCCCTCAACATTCCGGCGCGGTTTGCCACCGGCATTGATTATGGTGCCTCACCGGTGTTGGGGCCGACCGACTTTCATGCCTATGTGGAGGTCTATTTGGCCCATCGCTGGTTTATCTTTGATCCGTCCGGGGTGGCCATTCCGATGGGTTTTCTGCGTTTTGGTACCGGGCGCGACGCCGCAGATGTGGCGTTTGCCACCATCTTTGGTGATGTGCGTGGCTCCGCCCCGGTGATCACGGTGGAGGCCGTTGCCGACGGCCAGGGCATCCTGGTGGTGCCCAGCAAAGTGCCCTGGGCCCTTTCGACCGACGCCAACCCGGCGTCGGAGACTATACAAACCTATAGCTAGAAAACCAATACCAAAAAGCGCTAACGGCCAATTACATACCCATTTTCATCGGACAGGACAATTTCCACCCGCCGATTCAGCTGGCGGTGTGGTGCCGTGTCATTGTTGACGACCGGGAAGTTCTCGCCGTAGCCGTGTGTTGCCACCCGACCGCGCCCAATACCCAGCGCCTGCAAAGCGGTCTGAACGGTGTTGGCGCGGCGCTCGGACAACTCGAGCTTATGTGCCGTGCTGCCGCTACTGTCGGTAAAGCCCTCCACCAGCACGTTGCGGTTCGGGTTTTGCTCAAGTAGTCTGGCAAGTTTGACGGCACTGGTTTGACCGTCTGGCGTCAGTTGGGCCTGGTTGCTGTCAAACAGCACATCGCCAAAGGTGATGACCATGCCACGGGGTGTTTTTTGTGCTGCCATGTCGGCCAGTTGTGCCTCCAGCTGGTGCCTACGCAGATCGGTGTTTTGCGCCGACTGCCGGGTCTTCCGGGCCTTCTCCTGCGTGTACAGTGTTTCTTGCCGCGCCCGTTGCGCGTCGTCGCGCGACATCATCGCAAGCAGGCCGGAGCTGTTGTCCTGCAGCATGTCGGCACCGTCGCTATGCTGTGCAACGGCCGTTGCCACGGACTCGCCAGCCTGCTGCGACACCGCCGGGGTATAGGGTGCGGATCCACAGGCCGCCAGCAGGGCCGCAACGCCGTACAGCAGCGCACGTTGGCGTCTTTGGGTTTGATTCATCAGGGATCTCCGGTAGGGTACCGGGCATGGAATCACGCCTGGTACCGCCGGTTATAGGCAGGGGGCGCTGTTGTGTCTGTTCGCTGGCGTACCTCGCCAACTCAGACATCTGCCTCAGTGCGCGTCAGGCAGCGCCGATGTGGGGCACCAGGCAGCCCGCATCACGCCCTTGCTTGAGCGCTGCGGTGAATGCCAGCATGCGGTCGATGGGCAGGCGGGCGCGGGGAATGATGGCCGGGTCGACATGGATTTCGCCGGCACCGGTCTCCAGTACCCGTGCCACGTCGGCCAGGCCGTTCATGGCCATCCAGGGGCAATGGGCGCAGCTTTTGCAGGTGGCGCTGTTGCCAGCGGTGGGTGCCTCCAGAAACAACTTGCCCGGGTTGAGGAGGCGCAGCTTGTGCATCATGCCGTTGTCTGTGGCCACAATAAACACCTTGGCATCCATCTCGCTGGCGGCTTTGAGAATGCCCGAGGTGGAGCCAACCGCATGTGCCAGCGCAACCACGGAGGCCGGCGACTCGGGGTGCACCAGCACTTTGGCGCCAGGGTACTGGGCCATCAGGTCGCTGAGTTCAACGGCCTTGAATTCGTCGTGCACGATACACGAGCCGTTCCACATCACCATGTCGGCACCGGTTTCGCGTTCGATGTAGCCACCGAGGTGGCGGTCGGGTGCCCACAGGATCTTGTGCCCCTTGTCTTTCAGCGCGCGCACCACGTCGAGCGCGCAGCTGGAGGTGACCAGCCAGTCGGAGCGTGCCTTCACTGCCGCGCTGGTGTTGGCGTAGACCACCACGGTGCGGTCTGGATGGGCATCACAAAACGCGCTGAACTCGTCGATCGGGCAGCCCAGGTCAAGTGAGCAGTTGGCATCCAGGTCAGGCATCAGCACCCGTTTGTGGGGCGACAGGATCTTGGAGGTTTCTCCCATGAATCTCACCCCGGACACCACCAGGGTGCTGGCGCTGTGGTCGCGGCCAAAGCGGGCCATTTCGAGTGAGTCGCTGACCAGTCCGCCGGTTTCTTCGGCCAGGTCCTGCAGGTCCGGGTGCACGTAGTAGTGCGACACCATCACCGCGTTGTGCTGTTGGAGCAACTGTCGAATGTGGGCTTTCAGGGCCGCGCGTTCAGTCTGGGTGGGCTCCACCGGCACCCTGGCCCAGGCGTGTTTGGTGGCACAGACCGCACCGTCGGTCGCGCTGGCGGGTTGTTCGTAGTCCACTTCCTTGATGGCCAGTGTCTGGTGAGTCATGTCAACTCCGGGTCAGGGGGCGGTGCCGTGGTGGGACTTATTGCAGTTCGTCGACAAAACGCATCGAAAAATCGATGGCCTTGACGTTCTTGGTGAGCTCGCCAATCGAGATGCGATCCACCCCGGTGGCGGCAATGGCACACACGCTGGAAAGGTTGACACCGCCCGAGACTTCGAGCAGCGCGCGCCCGGCGGTGATGTGCACCGCTTCGTGGAGCTGCGCCAGCCCCATGTTGTCGAGCAGAATCATGTCGGCACCCGCGGCCAGTGCCTCGCGCAACTGTTCCAGCGTCTCGACCTCAATCTGCACAAACTTGGCGTGGGGTGCCACCTCGGCTGCCCGTTGCAGCACCTGGGTGACGCCACCGGCCGCGGCAATGTGGTTTTCCTTGATCAGCACGGCGTCGTACAAACCCAGGCGGTGGTTGACACCGCCACCGGTATGGACCGCATACTTTTGCGCCAGACGCAGGCCCGGCAAGGTCTTGCGGGTATCCACAATGGCCGCACGCACGCCGGGCACCTCGCGGATGGCCTGGACATAGGTATGGGTTTTGGTGGCCACCGCGCTGAGCAGCTGCAAAAAGTTCAGTGCCGTACGTTCGGCTGTCAGCAACGCGCGGGCCTGTCCGCGCACCTCCAGCACGGTGTGGTCGGCGTCGCAGTGCTGACCCTCAGGAATGTTCCAGCTGATCTCGGCATCGGGGTCGACCTGACGGAACGCTTCCCTGACCCAGGGCGCACCACAAATGACGGCGGCCTCGCGTGCGACCACGGTGGCACGGGCTCGCCGGTCGGGGTCCACCAGGCCGGCCGTCAGGTCGGCTGCGCCGACGTCTTCGGACAGCGCACGCGCCACATCTGAGCGCGCCAGCTCGGCAACTGCGGCAGTTGAAAAAACGGAATCAGCAGTCATGGTTATCTCCAGTCCTTGTATTGTCACGCCGAACCCACCCGCTCCACAGTGGGTTCGCGACCCATCAGGCGCACCACTGCCTGTTGCGGTGTGGTCTGGCCATC
>JAGOUM010000099.1 GCA_018061265.1 Rhodoferax sp.
GATAGGCCGGCTTAGGCGGCTGGTCTGTGTGCTGGCGAACAGTCTTCACGGGTAGCGGCGGCTGACAATTTGTCCAGTCCATCAACCGCGTCAAACGCACCCCTTGCAAAGAACCCACCATGAACCTTCAAGCAAGCCTGCCAGCCGTGGCCCATCTGGGCTGGAGCACGGCCACCGACCACCTTTGCGCAACCCGCTACGCGACGGAAATCAGCACCCTGGGTGAACACTTGGGTACCTGTCAGCGCACCCATCCCCGACTGGCGGCATTGCATTGCCTGGGTGACTCGATGCGCGGCTTTGTTGTGACCCGCTTGGTCACAACGCTGGTGCTGCTGTTGTCGCTGGTCAGCCTTGTGGTCTGGCTGATTTAGGGTGTCTGTGCGCGCCACGCTGTGCAGCCTGATCCCGGAGGCACCAGACGCCCTGTGTGACATCCTGTCTGGCGCGCGCGGCGAAGTGCAGGCACCCATTCGATCCGAGATTTTTGGCCCCCAGCGCTTTGCCCAGCATGGGTGCAGTCTGGCGCAAACCCATCGCGCCGCCCGATCGTCGCGTACCAGCACCTTCTTTCCGCGCATCAAAAGCAATATTGCCGTATTGCGTGAAGCCCATCACTACATCGGCGTGCAGGCCCGTACCGGGTACGACATCAGTCCGGCGGCCGAATGGCTGCTGGACAACTTTCATCTGGTGCAGGCGCAACTCAAGGAAATCAAGGAGGGTTTGCCCCCCGGCTATTTTTCGACGCTGCCGATGCTGCAAGACGAGCCACTGGCAGGTCTACCCCGCGTGTATGGTGTGGCCTGGGCCTTTGTGGCCCACACCGATGGTGCGTTTGATGAATCGCTGCTGGTCAATTATCTGGAGGCCTATGAGGCGGTACGCCCCCTCAATCTCAGTGAGATGTGGGCACTGCCGACCACCTTGAGGGTGGTCCTGCTCGAAAACCTGCGCCGTCTGGCCGAACGTGTTGCCACCAACAAGGCTGCCCGCGAGGCCGCCAACCTGTGTTTTGACCAGATTGGCAGCTACGACGTTGACGCGCTGGATGAGCTGCTGGCCGTGCTGAATGCGCGCGGTGTCGGGCCGGTCTTTCTGGTTCAGCTAGCACTGCGCCTGCAAGACCATCGGGCCACCCGCGACAGTGTGGAACAAATCGCGCTGCAAGGCTGGCTTGCGCGGGTGCAGCCAGACCTGACCGGCCGACAGGTCCAGCAGGCCGCCGACCAGGCCGCCGACAACCTGAGCATGAGCAACGCGATTACCTCCTTGCGTGCCATCGGCGACGCCGACTGGCCCGAGATCATCGCCCGCACCAGCACATTGATGCAGCTGATGCTTGGCTCGGCGGTGTTCCAGGCTGAAGACACGCTCACACGTGACCACAGCCTGCACGCCATCGAACGCCTGGCCCGGCGCTCGGGTCTGGCCGAGGTGGACGTTGCCGAACAATTGCTGACGCTGATGCAAGGTGGCGACACCGACGCCGCAAGGGTGGCTGCACACTGGCTCAGTGGCTTTGGCCGGCCCGCACTTCTGACGTCATTGGGACTGGGTAGCCGTTGGGCCGGGCTGACGCTGCTGGTGTCGCGGCGGCTGGCTTTGCCACTGTATCTGGGTGTATTGCTGCTGACCTTGAGCCTGTTGCTGGCACTGCTGTGGCGTCAGGCACCACCCATGTCGCCGAGCATTGCCCTGTTGTGGTTTTTTCTGGCCATGTTTCCAGCCTCGGAGGCGGTCGTGGCGGTGATCAACCGGTTGATCAGCGAATCCGCGCGACCCTACCACCTGCCCCGTTTGGCGCTAACCCAGGGCATACCGCCAGCCCATCGTGTGATGGTGGTGATTCCGGGCATGCTCAATGGCCTGGACTCGGTCGATGAACTGGTCCACCGCCTGCACCTGCACTATCTGGCCAATCCTGAACCCCAAGCCCAGTTTGCCCTGCTGACCGACTGGGTAGATGCCGCTGAAGAACACGATGCGCCGGATGCCGGTCTGCTGGCCCGCGCCGTGGCCGGTATTCATCAGCTAAACCAGCGTCACTCTGACAATGTCGGAACTCTGGGTGCGCCCCGGTTTGTCGTGCTGCATCGCCCGCGCAGCTACAGCGGCACTGAACAATGCTGGATGGGCTGGGAGCGCAAACGCGGCAAGCTGGAGCAGCTGGTGGCTCAGCTGGCCGACGGCTCGGGCGCGGCGTTCCTTGATCTTGGCGAAGCCTCGCGCTGCGCCTCGAACGTGACTTACCTGCTCACGCTGGACGCCGACACCGAACTGCCGCCGGGTCGCCTGCGTGAACTGGTGGGTGTGGCGGCACATCCGCACAATCAGCCGCAGCTCGACGCCAGCGGGCAGCGTGTGGTGTCGGGCTACGGCATTCTGCAACCCCGTGTGGCCACACCCTTGCCGTCGCGCCGGCAAGTGACACGCTTTCACTGGCTGTTTGCCGGCCAGTGTGGCATGGACCCCTACAGTGCTGCCAGCTCCGAGGTGTACCAGGACCTGTTTGCACAAGGCAGTTTTTCCGGCAAGGGCTTGCTCCATGTGCAAGCGCTGCACACTGTCCTTGGCGGGCATTTGCCGGTGGGCCAGGTGCTCAGTCATGACCTGCTTGAAGGTGCCATGGCGCGCTGTGCTGCCATCAGTGACATCTCGGTGATCGAGGCCTCACCCTTTCATGCCGACGTGGCGGCCTCTCGGATACACCGTTGGACGCGCGGCGACTGGCAGTTGCTGCCGTTTCTGCTGCAACCCCGTCGCTACGGCCTCAACGCGGTCAATCTCTGGAAAATGGTCGACAACCTGCGCCGCTCACTGGTGGCACCGATGTCATTGGCCTGGCTGCTGCTGGCACTGGCCACTGGCGGCATGTCACCGTGGCTGGCCCTGGCACTGGTGCTGGCAGCCTTTGGCTCCGGTCCGTTGATGGGGGCACTGACAGCGTTTTTGCCAAGCCGCATCGACACTGCCTGGCAGCATTTTTACCGTGGTGCACTGTTCGATCTGGCACGCGCCGTGTTGGGTGGCATCTGGTTGCTGGCGCAGTTGCTGCAGCAGTCCATGCAGAACCTTGACGCCATTGTGCGGGCGCTTTACCGCATGGCCATCAGCCAGCGCCACCTGTTGCAGTGGACCACCGCTGCCACCGCCCAGTCCCAGGCCTTTGTGCAATTTATGCCGCTGGCCCGCCAGCACTGGCGCGAGCCAGTGGCGGCGCTGTTGCTCTGGCTTGCCCTGTGGGTGGCTCAGACACCAACCCCCTGGCTCAGCACGGCACTGTGCCTGTTGTGGGGCGCATCACCGGTGTGGACGTGGTGGGTCAGCCGGGCCTGCCCGGTCGATGGCGAAACCCGCCCCGACGCGACAGACCGGCTTTACCTGCAGGGCATCGCGCGAGACACCTGGCGGTTTTTTGAGCGCTGCGTCGGCCCGGCTGACCAACACTTGCCACCCGACAACCTGCAGTTGTTGCCCTATGAAATGCTGGCCCACCGGACTTCACCCACCAATATCGGCATGTACCTGCTGAGTGCGGTCTGCGCGCGCCAGTTCGGCTGGATCGGCATCCAGGACCTGATGGCGCGGCTGGAGGCCACACTGGCGACGCTGTCCACACTGGAGCGCCACCAGGGCCATTTTTTGAACTGGTACGACACCCGGACCGGTGCACCCCTGCTGCCGATGTACGTCTCCACCGTCGACAGCGGCAACCTGTGTGCCCACCTGCTGGCCGTGGCGCAGGCCTGCCAGGTGATGGCGGCCAACCCGGACAACCCGGCCGCGTGCCAAAGCGCCCTGGCAATCGCCCGCGCCAGGCTGGCTCCGTTGCTGGCGCGGCGGACCACCCTGGGCCCCTCACAACGTGACGAACTCAAATGGCTGCTGGCCGATCACCGTGCCACCCAAGGTTCCGCGCAACGCGACGCCGATGCGCAGCGGCAGATACCCGCCCCCGGTGCGAGCGCGTCTGACCGGCTGGTGGCGCTGGGTGAGGCTTTTGGCAACCTGGCGTCACAGGCGGACTTCAGTTTTCTGTACAGCCGCCACCGCCACCTGTTCCACATTGGCTACCGGGTGGCCGAACATCAGCGCGACGCCGGTTTTTATGACCTGCTGGCGTCCGAGGCACGCCTGACCAGCCTGCTGGCCATCGCCCGGGGTGAGGTGCCGGTGCGCCACTGGGCAGCGTTGGGACGGGCCTTTTTTGCACCGGGGTGCCGTGCCGGGTTGCGGTCGTGGACCGGCTCGATGTTTGAATACCTGATGCCCACACTGGTGCTGCAGGAGCCCGATGGCAGCGTGCTGCATGAGGCCAGCCTGGCGGCGCTGCGCGAGCAGATCGCCTTTGCCGCGTCACTCGGGGTGCCGTGGGGGGTGTCGGAGTCTGCCTATGCCGCCAGTGACGACTCGCTGGCCTACCAGTACGCCCCGCAGGGTGTGCCCAATCTGGCGCTGCGCCGCACCCCACCTGACGAACTGGTGATCGCACCCTATGCCACCGCGCTGGCGGCGCAGCTGGCACCCCACGCGGCGGCGTTGAACTTTGCCGCGCTGGAAAAACTTGGTGCTCGCGGACGTTATGGATTTATCGAGGCGCTGGACTTTACCGCCGCCCGGCGCACTGGCCTGGAGCCATTTGTGCCGGTTGCCACCTTGATGGCCCACCATCAGGGCATGAGTCTGGTGGCACTGACCAATGTATTGCATCATGGCGTGGTGCAGGCTTGGGGAATGGCCCATGCGCCTTTGCAGGCGGTGTCGTCTCTGCTGCATGAACGGGTGCCCCGTGAAATCTCCCGCCTGGCGGGCCAACCTGCCGGCTTGCCTGCGCAGGCGCAGCGTCGCCATCTGCCGGGCCTGCTGCGCGAGGTGGTCCCGGGCAGTGTTGCGGTTGAGCCGACCCATGTGCTGTGTAATGGTCGCTACAGTGTGCAGTTGCGCGCCAATGGGGCAGGGGCCAGCAGTTGGGGCCAGGTGGGTATCAACCGCCGCCGCGACGATGCCCTGCGTGATGAGCGCGGCAGTTTTATCTACCTGCGTCAGCTCAGCCAGCCAGCCGTTTATTCGATCACCCAGCATCCGGCACCCGATCCGGCGGCCCACTACAAGAGTGTGTTTCACGCCGACCGGGTGTGTTTTGATGCCGCCTGGACGTCTTTGCAGGCGCACACCACGGTTTGGGTCAGCCCGGAGGACGATGTCGAGTTCCGCCAGGTAGAGCTGCGCAATCTGGGCGACCAGGCGCTGGATGTCGAGCTGATTTCTGCCTTCGACGTGACGCTGGCGGACGCCCGCGCTGACGAGGCCCATCCGGCGTTCCAGAATCTGTTTGTCACCGCCACCTGGCTGGCCTCGGGCCAGGCACTGGTATTTGAGCGCAAGCCACGGCTGGCCAGCGAGTTCGGGCTCAAAATGGCGCATTTCATCACCGCCGCCAGCGCTCAGCCAACCGATGTCCGCTGGACGGTTGACCGCCAGCGCTGGCTTGGTCGCAATCACACCGCCAGTGATCCGCTGGCCAGTTCTTCAGGTTTCACCGCAGCAGCAGCGGGGACCGATGGCACCAGCCCCCCGTTGACCACCGGGCTCGACCCGATCTGTGCCCTGTCAGTCAGGCTGCGTGTACCGGCCCAGGGGAAAGTGCACCTGACCTTTGCCACCGCCGCTTCAAGTCAGGATGACACCCTGCGCGCGGTGATCGACAAATACCGCCAGAGCAGCAGCGTGCAGCGGGCCTCGCTGATGTCAGCCACGCTGATGGGTATTCGTCTGCGCGCCCTGCGTATCAGCGCCGACAATTTTGCGGCGCTGCAGTCACTCACCAGCGCCGTGGTGTTGAGCCACACCCGGGTGCAGGCGCGGGCGGTGCGCCCCGAAAGTGCCCCCACAGAAGTCTGCGACCGCCAGCTTTTGTGGCGGTTTGACATCTCCGGCGACCGTCCGGTGATCCTGGTATTGGCCGGTGTGGCGCATGGCTTGGGGCTGCTGCGCGCCCTGGCCCAGGGGCTCGGTTTGTGGCAGTGGGGCCAGGTCAGCTGTGATCTGGTGGTGGTGAATGCTGAGCCGACCTCCTACCTGATGCCGCTGACACAGGAACTGGTGCTGCTGCGTGACCGCCACCACGCCGGGACCAGTGCCGACGGATTGCACGCCCGTATGCTGGTGCTGCGCTCTGACGACCTGAGCGGCCCGGAACTCAACACCTTGCACAGCCTTGCCCGGGTGGTGATCCATGCCGACGGCCGGCCACTCACCCACCATGTGCAGGACTGGCTGGACCTGCACGAGCTGGCGCTGCAGCGCCGCCAGGGCATCTCGGGTACGGCATTGGCGCATCGCGCCGGGCCGGGTTTGCCACTGGCGGCCAACGGAGAGTTTGTGGCTGGCCAAGGCGAGTTTGTTTTTGACGTACACGCCGGGCTGCGTCCCACCCGACCCTGGATCAACGTGCTGGCCAATGCGGCCTTCGGGGCGCAAATTTCCGAGGCCGGTGGCGGCTACACCTGGGCCACCAACAGCCGGCTCAACCCGCTCACGGCCTGGTCCAATGACCCGGTGGCCGATCCACCTTCCGAGTGGTTCCTGTTGCAAAACACCAGGACGCGGGAGTTGTGGTCACTGGCGCCTTCGGCGGGTGTGGCACCCACCCGGACCTACCGGGTCACCCACGGACAGGGCTACACCAGCCTGGCGCACCAACAGGGGGCGCTGGCGGTCACGGCCACCTGGTGTGTGGACACGGCCACCGCCGTCAAGCAAATTCAGGTCCGGCTGGTCAACCATGGCAACCGGAGCCTGCGCCTGCGTCTGATCGGCATGGTGGAGTGGCAAATGGGTGCCAACCGGGCCGACCGCAACACGCTGCGCACCACCCGCTGGCAATCGGTGGACGCCCACGCGCTGCTGTGCACCCAGCGCGAGCGCTCGGCGGGTTTTGGTGATGGCACGGCTTTTTTCGCTGCAGCTGGCAACAACCCGGGCCATGACCGTGACGACGACGACTGGACCTGTGACCGCCGCGAGTTCTTTGATGGTCGCGGACAACTGGTGGTGCCTGACTATTTTGGCCAGGTCAGTGGTGACGGACTTGATCCGTGCACGGCGCTGTCGACAACGCTGGTGCTGTCGCCAGGCCAGACGGTCGAACACAGCTATGTGCTGGGTTACGGTGCCAGTGTGGAAGCCGCTACCCAACTGTTGCACGAGGCGCTGCTAACGCCGCCAACGCTGCGTTTGCAACAGGTCAAACAGGCCTGGCAGCCCTTGCTTGGCGCCACTGTGGTCAAGACGCCCGATGCACAACTGGATGCCCTGGTGAACCACTGGCTGTTGTACCAGGCGGTGTCGTGCCGACTGTGGGCAAAGGCCGGTTTCTACCAAGCCGGTGGCGCCACCGGGTTTCGTGATCAGTTGCAAGACGCCATGGCGCTTGCCTGGGCGGCGCCACAGATGTTGCGTGCACAAATTGTTGAGCATGCCGCGCGGCAGTTTCTGGCCGGGGACGTGCAGCACTGGTGGCATGCGCCATTGGGTAATGGGGTACGCACACATTTTTCTGACGACCTGCTGTGGCTGGCAAACGCCTGTGTGGTTTACATCAGAGCCACCGGTGACAACGCCGTGCTCGACGAACAGGTGCCGTTTCTGGAGGGTATGGCCATCCCGCCAGGCGCCGAGGACGCCTACTTTGTGCCAACCGTCAGTGAACAGAAGGCCAGCGTGTATGAACACGCCGCACGCGCCATCGACCGCAGCCTGCGCACCGGCAGTCATGGCCTGCCGTTGATGGGCAGTGGCGACTGGAACGACGGCATGAACCGGGTTGGCACCGAGGGACGTGGCGAGTCGGTCTGGCTGGGCTGGTTTTTGTGCCAGCTGGTTGCCGACTTCACCCCCATTGCGCAACAGCGGGGTGATCCCGCCCGTGCCTCGCGCTGGACTCAGGCCGCCAGGGGCTGGCAGGACGCCTTGCTGGGTACTGCCTGGGACGGTGCCTGGTTCAAACGTGCCTATTTTGACGATGGTCAGGCCCTGGGAGCCAGCGCCAACACCGAGGCACAAATTGACCTGATCGCCCAGGCCTGGGCGGTGTTGTCAGATGCTGCACCGCCAGCGCTGCAACAGCAGGCCATGGCGGCGGCGGAACAGCATCTGGTCGACGCCGAAGCCGGTTTGATCCGCTTGCTCGACCCACCCCTGATCAATGCCGTGCCGAGCGCGGGCTACATCCAGGCCTACCCGCCGGGCGTGCGTGAAAACGGCGGGCAGTACGCCCATGCGGCCATCTGGGCGCTGATGGCGCAGGCCAAGTTGGCGCTGCACGCGGACCATTCCGCAGCTGCGGGCGAGTCCGCCGGCGACCGGGTGTACCGCTACTTCACCTACCTGAGCCCGGCGCACCGCAGCAGGCACCCGACACACGGCCCGGTGTATGGGCTGGAACCTTACGCCATGGCCGGTGACATCTGCAGCCAGCCGCCGTACGTCGGGCGCGGTGGCTGGAGCTGGTACACCGGTGCGGCAGCCTGGCTGCACCGTGCGGTGATCGAGTCCATGTTCGGCCTGCAGCAGCAGGCCCAGCGCCTGTGTTTCATCCCTTGCCTGCCTGACCACTGGACACAAGTGGAGTTGACGCTTCATCGTCAGCAGCGCCGCATGCATTTTGTTCTGGTGCGATCCAGTCCGGGCCAGGTACAGGCCGCACAGACTCGGTGGGCAGCGCAATTGTTATTGACTGGTCAATGGCTGGCCTGGAGCGACCTGTCACCCCATTCCTGCTTTGTGGTGCCACTGCCAGTGGTGCCAGCCGCCAGCTGATGTGCCGGCACGGCCTCGGTGTGCCAGCGTACGGACGACTGCGCCGTCGATCTTTAAAGTCAAGCCATCGACCGGGAGGGCCCCGGCTTTTCGCCCATCGATGGTGGGGTTTTCACCGTCAAACACTCTTTGGAGAATCACTATGTTTATTCGAACCACTTTAGCCATTGCCACAGCCGCGCTGCTGGTGATTTCCGCCAGTGGCTGCGCCGTGGGTCGGGGGCAGGAAACCGTTGGCGCTTATGTTGACGATGTCGGCATCACTACGCTGGTCAAGGCACGTATGGCCGAGAGCAAGCTGGTCAGCGCCAGCTCCATCAGTGTTGAAACCCTCAAGGGCACGGTGATGTTGTCAGGGTTTGCCAAAGACGCTGTTGAAAAAAATGAAGCCGAGCGTATTGCCCGCGGTGTCAACAACGTCAAGCTGGTCAAGAACGAGATCGCCATTCGCCCCTGAAGCGTGTGCTGCGATTGCGCCGGGCTTGGTCCATGGCGCCTGCGCTTGGGCGAGCATCGCCCGCTGCCCCGGATTCGCCTATCGGATCACGGGGCTTCATTTTTTCGGGGGCAGATCAGGACAAACCCTTAGCGGCGTGTGTTGTCACGCTGGTTTTCGTCCCATGGACCGCGCTTTTGCGGCTTGCCTGAGGCGCGTTTGGGTTGTTGCGCCCGCAGCTTGGGCTGGGCGCGCGGGTCAGGCCGGGCACGCGCTGGCTGGAACTGCCTGTCACGCATCCAGGTGCCGGGTTTGCGGTAGAAGGTGCTGCCGCGCTGTTCCCAGCGGTCAGGCTCCCAGCGGTAACCCGGGCGTTGGTAGATGCTGCGGCCACGAATCCAGATATGGCTGTCGTTGTTCCAGGCCCAGTAACCCGGCGCCCAGACATAACCCGGTGCCATGTACGGGATGGGTTCAAAAATCAGCGGTGGCGGCCCGACGTTGATGCTGAACGTCACTTGTGCGCTGACGGCCGCAGCGCCGGCCAGCGAGATCGACAGCAGCACGGTCTGTACCAGTTTGGTCAGTTTCATAGATATACCTTGAAGTGGATTGGAGCGCACATCGTCGTCCCTGAGCAGTGGCCAGTCGGTGCGTTGGCGCACCGTCTTTGGCACACATCCGG
This sequence comes from Rhodoferax sp., assembly GCA_018061265.1. GTDB lineage: Bacteria > Pseudomonadota > Gammaproteobacteria > Burkholderiales > Burkholderiaceae_C > Rhodoferax. The sequence continues at coordinate 9,945 of JAGOUM010000099.1, forward strand.
CATAGGCTCACAACCTGTTCACTGCCGGTGTTCACCATGCAGCCACGTTCTCACCTGTCCTGTGCCCTGACCGCACTGCTGCTTTGCGACGGGGCTGTCACTGGCTGCGCCAGTCTGCCCGATACCGACGCCATGCTGGCACACCAGTCAGACCAGGCGGTGCGTTTTGGCAACGCCCTGGGCCCGCTCACGGCAAAGCGCAGCGCCGCCTTGCTGCAAGCCCTGCAGGCCGGGGCCACGGAAATGGACATTCTGGAGCGGCAAATGCTGCTGGAGCAGGCCATCAACGACAGCCCGCTGGTGGTTGGCAACAAGACCACACTGCTGCAGGACGGCCCGGCAACCTACGCCGCGATGTTCGCGGCGATGGCACTCGCGCAAGACCACATCAACCTGGAGTCCTATATTTTTGAGGACGACGCCGTGGGGCAGGCGTTTGTGCAGGTGCTGCTCAAGCAGCAGCGCCGCGGTGTTCAGGTCAATCTGATGGTTGACAGTGTCGGAGGCATCAACACGCGGAAAGACTTTTTTGTTCAGTTGATTGAAGCCGGTGTTGCGGTGCTGGAATTCAACCCGGTCAACCCGGTGCTGGCGCGCGGTGACTGGTCACCCAATCACCGCGACCACCGCAAGCTGCTGGTGGTGGACGGGCGGCTGGCCTTTATTGGTGGCATCAATATCAGCAGCGTCTATTCGTCGGGTGCCATTCTTCACCGTGTCGGCAAAGCCCGCGCCAGCCCTGCCGCCTGGCGTGATACCGATTTGCAGATTGAAGGGCCGGTGGTGGCCGAATTTCAAAAACTCTTCCTGCAGACCTGGGGCAAGCAGCACGGTCCGGTGCTGTTGCCAAAAGCCTACTTTCCGCCCTTGGCCAGCGTCGGGCATGACATTGTGCGGGCCATTGGCAGTACGCCGGACGACCCCTACAGCCGGATGTACCTGACGCTGATCTCGGCCATCGGCAACGCCCAGCGGCAGGTCTACCTGACCAACGCCTACTTTGTGCCCGACCCCCAATTGCGCCAGGCACTGATGGACGCCGCCGCCCGCGGTGTGGATGTGCAGCTGATCCTGCCCAGCTACAGCGACTCCAGCCTGGTGTTTCATGCCGGGCGTGCCCACTACGCCGATTTGCTGGCCAGTGGGGTGCGTATCTTCGAGCGCCGTGGCGCTTTGCTGCATGCCAAGACCGCGGTGATCGACGGCATCTGGTCCACGGTCGGCTCCAGCAATCTGGACTGGCGCAGCTTCATGGACAACGACGAAATCGACGCTGTGGTTCTGGGGCGCGATTTTGCCGCGCAGATGCTGGCCATGTTTGCCAAAGACCAGTCGGCATCGAGCGCTGTGGACGCACAGATGTGGGCCCGGCGCGGCCTGACACCCCGGCTCATGGAATGGCTCGGGCAGCTGTGGCAGCGCTGGCTGTAACGCGCGGTGGCTGTCTTGCCGCTGCAACAGCGTTTGGTTCGATATCGCACAGACGCAGGACTGGAATGCGACGACAGTCGGCGCTGGAACCCACCTTTAACCGGAGAATTTTGATGAAAAACCCCCTTGGCCTGCGCATCCTGACCACCACTCTTGCCGGTGTCATGACCATTTCGCTGGTCGCCTGCGACAAACCCGCCGACACCACCGGTGTGGCGGCACCCAGCATCACCGTGGGCACCGAGATTGATGACAGCGTGGTCACCACCCGCGTCAAATCGGCACTGCTGGCCGACAACGACGTCAAGGGATTCGAGATCTCGGTCGAGACCCGCAAGGGCGAAGTCATGCTCAGCGGCTTTGTCGACAACCAGAACCAGCTTGACCGCGCACTCACCGTTGCCCGCATGGCCGAAGGTGTCAAGAGTGTGGACAACAAGCTCAGCCTCAAGGAGGGCAGCACAACCGTGGGCAACAAGG
>JAGOUM010000236.1 GCA_018061265.1 Rhodoferax sp.
TTATCTACTTCGGTGTTTTGCATGGCATGGCGGTGATGCTGATCGTGGCGCGCCTCAGTGCCCATTGGGGGGGCTGGTTGTGGCCTCTGGGGGCGCTTGCCATTTCATCAAAGTTCATAGCTTACTATGCTTTATCTGTATCGGCTGGAGGCCAATTTGATGCATTTTTTAACGGACCGGCTCTGAACTGGCTGGGCTGGATCACCCAGAAACCGGTCACCGAAGACTATGTGCCGCTGTTTCCGTGGCTTGGGGTGATGTGGTGGGGTGTTGCAGCTGGTCAGACTTTGCAGCGGCATGGTCAGCGCCTGCATTGGCAGGGCTTGCCCGCTGCATTTCAACCGCTGGCCGCGCTGGGCCGCTGGAGTCTGAGTTACTACATGCTGCACCAGCCGGTGCTGATCGGCGCTCTGATGCTGCTGGGCTGGCTTACAACTGGCGGTCCTCGGCATTGAACACACCGCCGCTGATCACCAGGCGGGCCTTGGTCTTGATTTCGATCAGTTCAAAACTGAACTTGCCTTCAATCACCTTGCCTTGAACCGAGGTAATTTCGAGCTGGTTGTTGCCATCTGCGAGCCTGTACTCCGCCTGTGGGTCACCCATCATCTCCTTGCTCAGACCTTTGCTGAAGCGCACCTCGCAACTTGGGCTGCCCGCCTTCGGGAAAGAGAACTTCACCGGTTTGGACTCAAAGTGGTTGCAGATGATGGAAAGCTGGTCAACCGGAGTTTTGGGCGGCGGATAAGCAGACGAGCCTTTGGTTTTGGCGATCAAGTTGAGCACACCTTTTCGTGGCATCAGATAGGTGATGCTGTCGTTGTCACTTTCAAAACGTTTGCCGTCAACCGTCGCACTCAGGTTTTGCGGTACCTCGGCCAGTGCCAGCGTTGGCACACTGCAGGTGATGGTCAGCAGACTGGCAGCCAGCAAGTGGCGCTTCACGCGTTGTTGAAAGGGTTGCATGCTGCTCCTTGTGGTGAGGTGATAAGTCAACTATAGACCGCCCGGGCGATTCCTGCTGGCGGTGGCTAGCCATGACGTCTTCAGATTTTTTGCCAGCCGGGGCCACACCTGAAGCGCCAAGGACCAGGTAGCGTGCACGTCACGGCACAAAAAAAGCGGCCCGAAGGCCGCTGTTTGGGATGCATCGGGGCAGGTTCTTACTCGACCTTGGCCTTGGCGCGCAGGTCGTTCTGGTATTTGGCCAGTTTCTGCTGCTGCAGCTGCTGCAGCACCTGCGGCTTGACCTGCTCCAGGGGGGGCAACTGGGCGTCGCGCACGTCGTCCAGGCGGATGACGTGGTAGCCAAACTGTGACTTCACCGGGGTGTCGGTCAGTTTGCCTTTGGTCAATGCGCCCAGCGCAGCGGCAAACTCGGCCACATAGTTGCCAGCGGGTGCCCAGTCCAGGTCACCACCCTTGGCGCCGGAGCCCGGGTCTTTGCTCTCTTTTTTGGCGATGTCTTCAAACTTGGCGCCCTTTTTCAGCTTGGCAATGATGGCTTTGGCATCGTCTTCCTTGTCCACCAGAATGTGGCGTGCCTTGTACTCCTTGCCACTGTTGGCAGCGGCAAAGCGGTCGTACTCGGCCTTGACTTCTTCGTCTGTGACGGCGTTGGTCTTCTGGTAATTGGTGAACAGGTCGCGGATCAGGATGGTCTGGCGTGCCAGTTCCATTTGGGTCTTGAAGTCTTCGGTGGTGTCAAGACCCTGTTTCTGGGCTTCCTGAATGAAGATTTCGCGGGCGATCACTTCGTCCTTGATCTGTTGTTCCATCTCCGGGGTGATGGGTCGGCCCGAACGTTTGACCTGCTCACTCAGCGCTTCGGCGCGGGCTTTGGGCACTGCCTTGCCATTGACGATGGCGATGTTCTGGGCAAAGGCCAGTGGCGTCAGACCGGCGATCAGGGTCACCAGCGCGAGGCTGGGCAAAAGTGCTTTCTTCATGCGAATTTCCAGGGTTGCAAAAAAATAATGGTTGGGTTTAGGGTTTCAGCCCGCATCAGCTTGCGCCGGGCGTTTTGGCTTCAATGGCCAGCGCGTGCAGGCCTTGGTCCAAGAAATCTTGCAGCGCATCATACACAAGACGGTGCCGTGCCACCGGTGAGATGCCGGTAAATAAATGTGAAGTCAGGCGAACCCGGAAATGGGTGCCGTAACCCAGGCCATTGGCCCCGGCGTGGCCGCGGTGCTGTGCGCTCTCGTCAATCACCTCGAGTGACTCAGGCGCCAGACGTTCAAGCAGGCGCTGGTGGATTTGGGGGGCGGTGGGTACGGTGCTCATGGACTCGGTTGTTTGACGCTGTCGTCGGTGAGATAACGCGCGATGTAAAAGCCCTGGCCGACAATAAAGACCAGCGGAAACGCATAGCCCCAGAGCTTGAAGTTGACCCATGCTTCGGTGCTGTAATAAGCGGCGACATACCCGTTGATGGCCGCCATGAAGATGCAATACACCACCCAGATGACGTTCAGTCGCATCCACACCGTCTCGGGCAGGCTCAGCTGGCTGCCCAGCAACATTTTGAGAAAGTTTTTCTTGTACAGCCAGACCGCGACAGCCAGAGCGATTGCCATGGCGGCGTAGAGCACGGTGGGTTTCCACTTGATAAAACGCTCGTCATGCAACACCAGGGTCAGCGTGCCAAAGATGAGGATCAATGCCAGTGTGATTTTGTGTATACCCTGCAAACGCCGGTCAATCGCATAGATCAGCCCCATCTGCAATACGGTGGCGGCCATCAATACGGCGGTGCCGATGTAAATGTCGTAAAACTTGTACGCGCCGAAAAACAGCAGGATGGGGAAAAAATCGATCAGTATTTTCATGAAGGGCTGAAGTTTAACGAAGCCGAGTTCATGCAGTAACGCAAACCGGTGTCGGTGGGGCCGTCGTCAAAGACATGGCCGAGGTGTGCGCCACACTGGCGGCAGACCGTTTCTACCCGCACCATGCCATGGCTGCGGTCGGTGATCTCGGTGATGGCGCCAGGCACGGCGAGCGAGAAACTCGGCCAGCCACAGTGGGCGTCGAACTTGGTGTTGGCGTCAAAGAGCTTGGCATCACAGCAGATGCAGTGGTAACTGCCGTCGGCCCAATGCTGGGCGTATTTGCCGCTGCCGGGCCGTTCGGTGGCCGCATGGCGCGTGACCTGAAAGGCATGCGGCTC
>JAGOUM010000100.1 GCA_018061265.1 Rhodoferax sp.
TCGTTCTTCTTGGGTCAAGTGTTTGTAGGTCATGGTGCTCGTTGAGACTGGCTGGTCACAAAGAGCTCATCCTATTTGCTCTTGGCTCAACCTGTTTAAAACGATGCACTTCGTGCTTGAATCTGCGGCTATTATTTTTGCTTCACATACCCCAGACACTGATGGCGCGCCCGTCGTGGGTGTTTTGCTCACGGTAGATCTTGAGCTCCAGCACCACTTGCTGCATCGGGCCGATGAACCCCTGGGGTGTCAGCGGCTTGTCACTGTCCAGTCGGATTTGGCCAGATTTATCCTTGCAAATCATGGAATGAAACTCCATAATTGCAAGGATGTTTCAACGCCATCGACCTGCTGTACACCCCCTGGTGTGCAGGGCTGGTTTTACCGCAGCAGTGGTGGTGCCGAGGTGGACCTGTTGCTGCAGTGGCCCGGCGGTGCGCTCTGGGCCATCGAGGTCAAACGCAGCCTGACCCCCAAGGTGGAGCGCGGCTTTCACGCCGCCTGCGACGACTTGAAGCCCGCGCGCAAGCTGGTGATTTACCCCGGCACCGAGACCTACCCCTTGGGGCAGGACACCCTGGCCATACCCTTGATCACCCTCTGCCAGCAACTGGGCTTGGCATCCCATCCATCACAATAAGCCACCCATGACCACGCCTGAACCCATCACTTGGTGGCAAGCCTTGAAGCGCCTGCCACTGGCCCTGCTCAAAGCCCTGATGGGCTGGATGCTGGCGCTGCTCATCCTGTTTGAGGAATGGGGTTGGGAGCCCCTGCAGCGTGCGCTGGCCTGGGTGGGCCGCCTGCCGGGATTGCGCTGGGTTGAGGCGCGCATCCGGGCTCTGCCGCCTTACGGTGCGCTGGCGATATTTTTGTTGCCCACGCTGCTGCTGTTGCCCGTCAAGCTGCTGGCGCTGTGGCTGATTGGCAAAGGCCAGGTGTTATTTGGCACCACGGTGATTCTTGCTGCCAAGCTGGCTGGCACGGCCATTGTGGCGCGGCTGTTCAGCCTGACCAAAGGCACGCTGATGCAGTTGGACTGGTTCGCCCGGCTTTACAAACGCTGGACCGCCTGGAAGGAACATCTCCTGGCGCAGGTGCGCGCCTCGTGGCCATGGCGGCTCGGGCGGATTCTGCGGCACCGCATCAAACAGCGCTGGCAGCAGCTGCGCCGGCGCTGGTTTCAGAGTTGAGCCGGGCGAAACCGTCCATAACCCGCAAACACCATACCCAGCGCCAGCATGATCAGCAACGCTGGCACAGGCGAGAGGACATGAAACTCACCGTGTCGTGGCCCCTTTTGTTTGCCGCCATAAAAGTCAGGGGCCCGTTGCAGGACCAGGCGCCGACTGCCGTCGGCCGTCATCTGAAAGCCTCCGGGTGGCACCTTGTCGGCGGGTGTGATGGCAAGCGACCCACTCTGCAGTGCAATGCCAAGCGCCAGGCACAGGGCACCCGCCACCGACCAGGCCAGCACCGGTCTGTCACGCGGTGGAGGTGAAGAGGGCAGCGGCGCGGCACCGTAATACAGCAGCATGCCCGCCGCCGCGGCCACCAGATTGGTCAGAAAGTCATTGAAATCAAGGTAGTCACTGTAGCTGGTGGTGATCCACAGGTATTGCAGCAGTTCGTCGCCCATGCCCATCAGTGTGGTCCAGAACAGCACCCGACCCACCACCCAGCGGCTGCGCTGCGGGTCCAGAGTGCGCGCCACCAGCCAGGCCAGCAAGGCGTATTGCGGGTAGTGCGCGTATTCGTTGGTGGAAAAAGTCAGGAACTGGTCAATCATGACGGCGCTGGCCAGCCATAACAGCCACAGCCCCGCGGTCAATCGGGGGCGGGCGCTGCGGCGCAATTGCCATGCGATCCAGCCGAGCAATGCCACACCACCGGCAAGCGCCAGGTAAGGCACCAGCTCTGAGAACGCCATACGGCCCATGAAGGTGTCGCGCCCGCGCACCAGCCAGAGTGAGAACTGAAGGTGCGCCAGGCACACTGTCAGGTAGTACACCCAGGTCAGCCAGGCCCAAGGCCAGGCGATCGGGACACGCGTGGATGAAGGTAATGAATGGGTCATGGTTTTTCTGCAGTCACTGGTGGCATGGATGTCAGTGTCCGGATGGGCATCGGCAGGGCCACTGTGCCGTCCCAGCCAGCACCCGACTCACTGGGCAACTTGAGCAGAGGCCATGCCCGTGGGCTGGACCAGCTGGCCTGGTTACTGGCGCGTTCACACGCTTCGGGATACTGGTCGCGGCCCGCCAGGTCCATAAACAGCCCGAGGTTCAACAGGCTTTCACGCAGGCTGCCCCACTCGGTCAGGTACGCCGCACCCAGTGCGCGGCAGGCGCTGGCGTTGACCCGGTAGTGGTCGTTACCCGCACCATCCACAAACAGGGCGGTGCTGTTGTCATGTGCCGCACCCAAGCCAAGGTCACCCAGTGTGTATTGGTCATCACCACCTTCATCCAGAAAAACCCCCATCGAAAAATCGTGGGCCGCACCAATCGAGGTGGAATGACTTGCCAGGTACTGGTCATGCCCGTCGCCACGCTTGAGCAGCACGCCGGCACCCTGGTGCGCTGCCGCACCCATCGCGTACCAGGCGGCCTCAAACAGGTTGTTGCCGCCATCGTCCACCAGAATGCCCAGCCCCTGCTGATAACCGCTGCCCTGCGCAAAGACCTGGGCACGGTAGTGATCGTCTCCCGCCAGATCCACCAGCACACCCAGGCCACCCGCGGTGGAACGACCGTCCGTTGCATCGGCCCGAAAGCCCCGCCCAGCGCCCTGCCCCATGGAGGTGTTATGACCTGCCAACTGCGGCGAGGGGCGGATGAGCGGTGTGTTGTCAAGCGTGTAGCGATCGTTGCCAGCAGGGTCAAGCAGCAGTGCCACTCCCAGCGGGCCAGCAGACGCCTGGGCGTGGGTTTGTGCGTTAAAACTGTCGCTGCCGGTGCTGCTCAGCAAAACCGCCAGGCCGCCAATGGCGTGCGCCTGCGCATGACTGCTGGCGGTAAAGTGGTTTTCGCCGCCGCCATCCACCAGCAGTGCGGCACCAAAAAGTGCCGAAGCCTGGGCATGCTGGCCGCCCTGGTAGGTGTCGCTGCCCTGGGTGTCCCACAAAATGCCAAAACCCAGTGTGGCACTCGACGGGTCCGCGCCGGGGCTGCTGGAGCTGTAGTGGTCATTGCCCAGGTGGTCCAGCAGAACGCTGATGCGGTGCGAGGCACTGCGTGGCAGGAACTCGTAGTGATCGTCTCCACCCACGTCAAGGACCAGCAACGGGTCCTTGAGTTGGTGGTGGCGGGACTGCCCCGTGGTGTCGACCATGATCTGGCCCATGGGGGTGTCCAGTGACCATCGGACGGCGGGCAAGTGTGGTTCAGTGCTGACAAATTTTTGCAGCCGCTCGGTGGCGGCGACCAGATCCAGCATGCCAGCCAGCAGGGCTTCGCGGTCAATCAAGGGTAGCAGCACACGGTAGTCAGGTTCTTCAAAAAGCTGCAAATTGCCGTCGAGCGCCTGGCGCAGCAGCAGCGCGGGTGTCAGCGTCGCAGGCAGCCTGGCCAGGGCGCGCTGAAGAAACTGATGGGATTGGCCCATCGCCGACAACATCATCGCCAGTTCAAAGCGCAGTGGCGCTGGCAGTTGTCTGGCGTCAGGCAGCTCAGCGGCCACGGTCAAATCAGATCCGGCCAGAGGCTGCAGCCAGGCCAGACTTGCAGCCAGCGGGTCAGCGCTGTGGCGCAAAGACTTGTCGATGGAGAGCAATGCAGTTTCTGCGCTGCGCGACACCTCCAGTCCCGCCAGCGCACCCACAAAATCAAGTGTGGCATGGGGCGAGGTATGCAGCTCGCGACAGGTGTCGGCCAGCACTCCGGCGCGGTACGGCGCATTCAAAGGCTGATCCATCACGCTGCGGTACAAGGGCAGTTGCTGCGCTCGGGTCGACGACACGGCCAGCCGCTGCGGGGCGGGCGCTGTTTGGGTGACGGACAAGCCAGTCAATTCAAGCAGTGTCGAAATCGGCCCGAACACCGGTGGCTGTATCGACTGGATTGGCTCAGCTTGCGCAATGCCAAAGGCCAGCCCGCACCCAAGGCATACAGTGGCCCAAACCCGGCGCATGCTTACAGGCCGGTTCGGGTCTTTGCCGCCACTTTGTAGGTATTGGCCATGACCTCGCCCAGACGCACAGGGGCACCGGGCTGCCAGGCCGGGTTAAATTCCAGCAGGCTCTTGGGAAACAGCATCACCACCGTTGATCCAAGCAAAAAGCGGCCCATCTCCTCACCTTGCTTGATGAGTTTGTTACCGTCGTTATAGCGCCAGTCCTTGATCTTGGCCTGGCGTGTTGCGTTCACGACGCCATGCCAGACGGTGGCCATACTGCCCACCACCGTGGCCCCGACCAGCACCAGGACAAAGGGACCTTGGGCACTCTCGAAAACACACACCACACGCTCGTTGCGCGCAAACAAGCCCGGCACACCACGCGCCGTGGCCGGGTTGACCGAAAACAGGGCACCGGGAACATGGATCATGCGGCGCAAAACACCATCACACGGCATGTGTATGCGGTGGTAGTCCCGGGGGCTCAGGTACAGCGTGGCAAAGTAGCCACCGTCAAACTGGCTGGCCAGATCAGCATCCCCCCCAACCAGGGCCACACTGCTGTAGTTGTGCCCTTTGGCCTGAAAGATTTTTCTGCCGTCGATGCGGCCGAACTGGCTGATGGCACCATCCACCGGGCAAATCAGCGCTGCATTTGACAGGGGCCGCGCACCCGATTTGAGGGCACGGGTAAAAAACTCGTTGAAGGTCGGGTAGGCAGCGAGGTCAGGCTGAGCGGCCTCGGCCATGTTGACCCGGTAGCGCCGGACAAACCAGCCAATCAGCGCCGTGGTGACAGGTCCACCGCGCCAGTCTGCCACCCAACCCGCCAACTCTGAAATCACCTGCTTGGGCAGCAGGTATTGCAACAACACGGCCAGACGTTCAAACATGGGTGGGCTGAGAGAAAAAGTGAAAAGCCATTCTATCGGTCAGGACTATTGCCCACACAAGCCCTCACGACTGGTGCCAGAATGTGACGTTTTTAAACCGCAGCGCCATCCAACTTCTGTTCATGAATCATCCCGCCTATACCGCCCTGACCAACACGTTCACCCGTCTTTACCATCTGGGCCATCTGGGCGCCGTGGCAGGGTGGGACCAAGCCGCCATGATGCCACCCAAGGGCAATGAGGCACGCGGTGCCGCGATGGCTGAATTACATGTCGTGCTGCACCAGACCATCACCCATCCGGCTTTGGCCCGGCAACTGCAGGCGGCCGCGCAGGAGCCCTTGAACGCAGACCAGCAGGCCAGCCTGCGCGAGATGCAGCGTGACTGGCAATCATCCAACCTGCTGCCCGAGCGCCTGGTGCAGGCGCAGGCGCTGGCCGGTTCACGTTGTGAGCACGCCTGGCGAACGCAACGCAAACAAAACGACTGGCAAGGATTTTTGGCGAATTTTCGCGAGGTGGTGTCGCTGGCACGTGAGCAGGCGCAAATTCTCTCGCAGGCCCAGGGTGTCAGCCCCTATGACGCATTGATGGATTTGTATGAACCGGGTACCCGCAGCGCCGACATCGACCACATTTTTGGCCATGTGAAAACCTGGTTGCCGGAGCTGGTGCAACAGGTGCTGGCCAAACAAAAAAGTGAACCCGTCCTGGCTGCCAAAGGGCCGTTTGCCACCGAGCAGCAACGCGCACTGGGTGTCGAGATCATGGGTCTGCTGGGTTTTGACTTTGAGGGCGGCCGACTTGATGTCTCGATGCATCCGTTTTGTGGGGGGGTGCCCGAAGATGTGCGCATCACCACCCGCTACACCGAAGATGACTTCATGCGCAGCATGATGGGCATCGTGCATGAGACCGGCCATGCCCGGTACGAGCAGAATCTGCCGCGCGACACCGTCAACCTGCCCGTGGGGCGAGCGCGCTCGATGGGGATTCATGAGAGTCAGAGTCTGTCATTCGAGATGCAACTCGGGCGCAGCCCGGCGTTTCTGGCCTTGATCGCACCCTTGGTGAAGAAACACCTGGGCGATCAGCCGGCATTCACCGCTGAGAACCTGGCGCGCCTTTACACGCGCGTGCAACCCGGCTTCATTCGCGTGGACGCCGACGAGCTGACCTACCCGGCACACGTCATCCTGCGTTATGAGATTGAACGTGACCTGATGAACGGCGAGATTGAGCCCGATGACATCCCTGTGCTCTGGGACGAAAAAATGGCGCACTACCTGGGCGTGGACACACGCGGCGACTACCAGAACGGCTGCCTGCAGGACATCCACTGGACCGGCGGCGCTTTTGGGTACTTTCCCAGCTACACACTGGGTGCGATGTATGCAGCACAGTACTTTGCCGGCATTCGTCGGTCCCACCCCGATCTGGACAGCCGGATCGCTGCGGGCGATCTGACGCCGGTGTTTGACTGGTTGCAACACAATATCTGGCATCAGGCAAGCCGCTGGTCCACACCCGAACTGGTGCTAAAGGCCACGGGTGAGCCGCTGAACCCGGCGCATTTCAAAGCACATCTGCAGCAACGTTATCTGAATCAATAGCAAAACACTCTTTAGCCACCTGCGCTTGAGGCATCTGGAAGGGTTCTCACCCGCCAAATTCCGGCATGGCGCCAGGCCCAAAACGCCAGCATCAACGCGCCGATGCCGCCCAGACCCATGGCATAGCGAAGCCCAAAATGTTCGCCCAGATAGCCTCCGAGCAGGGCCCCTGGACCTGCGGGCAACAGGATCAACCAGCGCATGGTACTGGTCATTCGGCCCAGCAGCGGGGCCGGTGTGACTGCCTGTCGCAAAGCCAGAAAGTTGATGAACATCAGCACCGCACCCACCCCAAAACACATCAGCATCAGCACAAAGCTCAGCACGCCCCATGCTCCCAAAGGTGCAAAGGCCAGTTGCAACCAGCCCACGCCGCTGGCGGCAAAACCCGCCACCAGACAAGGGCCAGGCCCAATACGGGCCGAGATGCGGTGGCCAAAAATGCTTGCCATCACGGTGCCGACACCCAAGCCGACGTAACACAGGCCAACCTGGTTTTCAGTCAGCCCCAGCGTGCGAGTGGCAAACAGGATCTGCACCACCATGGCACACTGGTGAAACAGTTGCCAGCATCCCACGGATATCGACAAAGACACCAGCAAAGGCTGCTGCACCACAAACCGCAGGCCGTCTTTGAGGTCATGCCAGAACTGTGCGCCCGGTTGCGGGGTCAATTGTTCCTTGACCTTGATACCACGCAAAATCAGCACGCTGGCCAGCAACATCAGGGCGTCGGCAAGCAGGGCAAACGGCGCTCCGGTCAGTTTGATCAATGCGCCGGCCACGCCGGGACCAGCCACCTCGGCACCGGACGAGGCCAGTGCGTTTTTGGCGTGGGCCTCGACCAACCGCTCACGCGGTACCACCTGTGTCAACACAATCTGCGCCGCCGTGCCGGCGGTGACAAAAACACAGCCAATGGCGAACGAAACCGCGTACATGTAAGGCATCGACAACCAGCCAAAATACCAGCCAAGGGGTACGCTGGCCAAAACCAGCGCGATCATGCCCTCACCCGCCACATAGACGGGCAGTTTGCGCACCCGGTCCAGCCAGACACCGGCTGGCAGCGACAACAGCACAAACGGCAACAACTCCATGCTGGTGAGTACACCCATCTGAGACGGCGTGGCGTGCAGCAGCACCGCGGCCGTCAGTGGCAAGGCCAGCATGGTGATCTGACCCCCTAGCGAGCTGATCAGAATGGAGACCCACAGGCGACGATAAGACCCTTCGCGCAGCAGATCGTGCGCGGGCAGGGCCGGCATCATGCGCCGGATTCGGGACAATAAAGAGCGCCCGGCGCTTGTGGCATGGGACGACATACAGACTCTGAGATGAATGCTCCCCGGGTTGGGGAAAAAGGGGCTGATTCTAATGAGTCCGGCCCCGCCTGCCGGACTTCACCTCAGCTTTGCAAAGCTGCCTTGCAATGTGACAATGGGTGCCATGTCCACTGCACGCATCCCACCTATCCAGTGCCTTCTCACCTTTGAGGCGCTGGCGCGTCTGCGCAGCGTCACCCAGACGGCCGAGGAGTTGTGTGTCACGCCCAGCGCCGTGAGCCACCGCGTCAAGCAGCTGGAGCAAATCATCGGCACCAAGCTTTTTGGCCGGGCTGACTTTTCGCTAACCGTCGAGGGTGTGGCATACCTCGCACACGTTCGCGAGGGGCTGGCCATGCTGCAGCGCTTTCCGGGTGCCGGCAGTCAACCTGGCAAACGCAAGTTGAGATTGGCTGTGACACCGACGTTTGCGCGCTCGATACTGATTCCGCGACTGCGCCAGTTCACAGAGGCTTACCCCGAAATTGATCTGACTTTGCAGGTGTCGATCCCCTTGCTCGATGTGGTCGCTGAAGACGCTGACCTGTTTGTGCGTTTTGGCACAGGCCGGTATGCCGATCTGGAGCATGTCTGCCTGCTCAAGGATGAGATCACACCGCTGGCCTCACCCGCGTTTGTACGCGAGCACGGGCCGTTTGAGCATGCGACCGACCTGGAGGGCGAGCCACTGCTGCGCAGCCCGCTGGAACCCTGGCGCACCTGGTTTGCCGCCAATACACTGGACTGGCCCGAGCCGGTGGACGGCTCACAGTTCAACGACATCGGTCTGATGTGTGACGGCGCCGCAGCAGGCATGGGGATTGCGCTGACACGTCTGAAGCTGGCGCACCCCTGGCTGGACAGAGGCACACTGGTACGACTGGGTCACAGTACCTGTTTTATGGCCAACGTGCCCAGCCCACACGCCCACTATTTGTGCTGGCGCACCGGCATGATGGAGCGTTGGGAATGTGTTGCCTTTGCGGACTGGCTGAAACAAAGCGTGAGCTAAACCGGGTAGTTCTTGCCGTGATTGGCAAGCCAGGCGGGTATTTCGGTGGCTGGCATCGGGCGGGCAATGCCAAAACCCTGCGCAGCATCACAACCCAGGCGTCGGAGTTTGCGCAAATGCTCCGGTGTCTCAACGCCCTCGGCAATGACCCGCCTGCGAAAAGCCCGTGCCAGCGCGATCACACCTTTGACAATGGCCAGGTCGTCCCGGTCAGTCAACATGTCACGGACAAAACTGCGGTCAATTTTGAGTGTCTCCGCCGGCAGATGTTTGAGATAGGTCAGGGACGAATAGCCGGTTCCAAAATCGTCCAGAGAAAAGGAAATGCCACGCGCCTGGCATTCCTGGATCACCCGGGAAACGTAGTCAATATCGCCAAGTGCGCTGGTCTCGAGAATCTCAAAGCTCAGCTTGCCCCGGCGGGTATTCGGGTGAGCGTCCAGTAGTTCGCCGATTCGCCGCGTAAAAAACTCACGCTGCAACTGGTAAGCACCGACATTGACGCTGACTTCCAGGTTAAGCCCCATCTGATCCCAGCGGGTCAGGTGCCCCAGCGCGCTGGCAATGACCCATTCACCCACGTCGACGCTCAGCGCGTGGTTTTCGATCATTGGCAAAAAAGTACCGGGCAGCAACAAGCCATGTTCCGGATGATTCCAGCGAATCAGCGCCTCCACACCGATCACTGCAAGGTTGCGTATGGCCACCTTCGGCTGAAAATAGAGTTCAAACTCACCGCTGTGCAAACCATGCTGGATGCGGTCGAGCGTTTCACCATGGGCCCGAACGGCCCAATCACTGGCAACGTCAAAATAGTGGATGCGGTTTTTGCCAAGTTGTTTGGCGGTATACATGGCCTGGTCGGCATGGCGGATGAGCTGGTCGGCGTCGGCACTGTCCTGCGGACACATGGTGACACCGATGCTGGCAGAAACCCTGAGCGTCAACGCAGCCAGCACCACCGGCTCGGCAGCCGCTTCGAGCAGGCGCTGAAGAATCGGCGCACTTTGCCCGGGGTGCTCCAGGTCAACCAGCACGGCCACAAACTCATCACCGCCGATGCGGGCGATGGTGTCACCATCACGCAATGCCTGCTTCAATCGAACCGCCAGGGCGGCCAGCAGCTGGTCACCCGCATCGTGACCATAACTGTCGTTGATGGCCTTGAATCCATCCAGATCAAGAAAAGCCACCGCCAGAGCATTGCCGTGGCGCTTGCATGTGGCAAGTGACTGCCGCAGTCTGTCCGACAACAGCGTGCGGTTGGGCATGCGGGTCAAGACATCGTAGCGCGCGATGTACTCCAGCTGGTCCTGCACGCGACGTTGCTCGGTGATGTCGTGCAATGCACCCACATGCCCACCGTCAATCTGGACAATGGTCAGTTCCGCCCACAGCATGGAGCCACCATCGCGCTGAAAACGCAGGACTGTGCGCCTGGCGTCCGCCATACGCCCCGCTTTCAACAGTGCCGCGTCATACAAGGGTCGATCGTCGGGCAACACCTGCAGCCGAAAAACCTGCCCCATCAAGGTCGGCACCTCTTCGCCCATCATGGTGCCCCAGGCCCGGTTTAAAAAAACAACCCGGCCCTGCCCATCAAGTTCGAACACCACTTCGGCCAGAAGGTCAAGGCGCTGGCGCATCCGGTTTTCACTTTCAACGAGTGCCTCCAACAAGCGGTTGGTTGCAGAAACCTGAAGGTCGTTGAGCAGCGAGTCGGTCACCATGACAGGTGGTATCCGTCGAACCAGGGCTGGTATCAGATGTCCGTGCTGGCCATCACGCGCGCGTAAAGCGTGAACACCTGGCTGCAGTAATAGTCCTGCTCGGTGGGTGTTCTGGCGGATGTACAGTCACTCAGCAAGGTCACGCCGTACCCGCGCTCGTACGCTGCCCGCCCGGTGGAGTCAATACACAGCGAAGTCACCATACCCGCAAGCAAAACCTGCTCAATCGCCTTGCCCCGCAGAAACGAGTCGAGTTGGGTGCCAGAAAATCCGTTGAAACCCACTTTGCCTTGCACGTAGTCAATCCGGTCACCAAACGCCAGCAGTTCGGGTACCGTCTGCGCACCCGCGCTGCCCGCCGCAAAGGCACCCGATTCCTTGATTTTGTGCAGAATGCCGGACGGGCTGGCCAAGGCACGGTAGTCTGGCGTCAGCACGATGGGGGTCGAAACCATGGTGATAGGTGTGGGGGCAAGTCTGGCCACCAGCGTCATGGTGTTTTTCAGGACTGCGTCGACGCGCCCTGGCTCCTCGACGACACTGCGCAAAATACCATTCTGGGCAAAATAATCGTTTTGATAGCCCACCAGGATGAGGGCCGTTTTACTCAAGTCCATAATCTCTTTCTTGTGTAGGTGATCACGATGCGGTGCAGTATCCAACCTAGCGCCGCGCGACCGGCAAGCATACTATGTTGCCCAGCCATCGGCTTTTCACAAGCCCCTAAAAAATAACTCAACCCGAATGGTTTAAGTTCGGCGTAGAGTCCGGCACCGCCCTTTGATGGACCGAGGATTGAACATGCTTGCAACAGAGACCACTGCGCCGCCTGGATCGCTATCCAGATCAGAGCGACAAAATAAATTGGTAAAAGCGCTTGGCTTGAACTTGCCACTGCATTGCCTGTTATGGAACGATGAGGAGACAACGCCGTACGAGTGTGACGGCCTGACGGCCTACCGCCAGCGTCCGCTGGTGGTCGCCCTGCCTGAGAACGAGGCACAGGTGCAGGATGTGCTGCGTATTTGCCATGCGATGCAGGTGCCAGTGGTAGCGCGTGGTGCCGGCACCGGCCTGTCAGGTGGTGCATTGCCACACGCGCT
>JAGOUM010000237.1 GCA_018061265.1 Rhodoferax sp.
ACTTCCATTTGCATATAGCCAGTTGGAAGTCAATGTACTGGCGGAAACGGAGGGATTCGAACCCTCGATGAGGCTCTACACCCCATACTCCCTTAGCAGGGGAGCACCTTCGGCCACTCGGTCACGTTTCCTGAAAATCAGAGCCGCGATTATGTCACGACTTTGGCGCTGTTTATCACACAGCGGGCTGGTCCAGCCCAAATGCGCGGTGCAGTGAACGCACTGCCAGTTCCATGTATTTTTCGTCGATCACCACAGAGGTCTTGATCTCGCTGGTCGAGATCATCTGGATGTTGATGCCCTCTTCGCTCAGCACACGGAACATGGTTGCGGCCACGCCCACATGGCTGCGCATGCCGATACCCACAATGGAAACCTTGCAGATTCTGGTGTCACCAACCACCTCCAGCGCACCCAGCTTGGGTACAACCACGGTCTTGAGCAGTTCCATGGTTTTGGCGTAGTCACTGTGGTTGACGGTAAAACTGAAGTCAGTCTTGCCATCTTTGCTCACGTTCTGGATGATCACGTCCACCTCGACATTGGCCTCGGCAACGGCACCCAGGATCTGATAGGCAATACCCGGCTTGTCGGGCACACCCAGGACGGCAATTTTGGTCTCGTCGCGGGTGAATGCAATGCCAGAAACGATGGCCTGTTCCATGTTCTCATCTTCCTCAAAAGTAATCAGCGTGCCGGATTTGGCTTCTTCAACAATGTCAATGTCCCAGGGCGTAAAGCTGGAGAGCACCCGCAGCTTGACCTTGTACTTGCCTGCAAATTCGACGGAACGGATCTGCAGCACCTTGGAGCCCATCGAGGCCATCTCCAGCATTTCCTCAAAGCTCACGGTATGCAGGCGACGCGCTTCGGGCACCACACGCGGGTCGGTGGTGTAGACGCCATCCACGTCGGTGTAAATCAAGCATTCATCGGCCTTCATGGCGGCCGCTACAGCCACGGCCGAGGTGTCGGACCCACCGCGACCCAGCGTGGTGATGTTGCCCTGCTCGTCCAGACCCTGAAAACCGGTCACGATGACCACACGACCGGCCTCCAGATCTGCGCGCACTTTTTGATCGTCGATCGATTCAATACGCGCCTTGGTGTAGGCGCTGTTGGTCCGAATGGGCACCTGCCAGCCGGCATAACTCACTGATTCGAGTCCCTGCGCCTGCAGGGCAATGGCCAACAAGGCGCTTGATGCCTGCTCGCCGGTGGCGGCCAGCATGTCAAGTTCACGAAAATAAGCTTCGGTCAAACTGGATGGTGCCAGTTCCTTGGCCAGTGCCAACAAACGATTGGTTTCACCACTCATGGCGCTGGGCACGACCACCATCTGATGGCCGGCACGCGCCCACTTGGCAACACGTTTGGCGACATTGCTGATACGCTCAGTCGAGCCCATCGAGGTGCCACCGTATTTATGAACGATCAAAGACATTATGGGTAGTGGTTTGGCGTTAAAACCTAGGGATTGTACCAATGCACTTCGTCACCACGCCTGACACAAAAGCCATTGGCAACCTTCAGGTGCATCTGGTGTCCACGGGTTGTGCAGGCCAGAATCTGCCGCATCAACGCGTCAAGTTGCGCCGCACTTGGCGCAATCTGATGCTCGCTCGTTAGCCAATAACGCAGCACATTGGCCAGGCGTGGGGCACTGAGTGTCTGCAATGCAACAATTTTTGGTGGAACACCCACAATCAATAAATCTCGCTGCGCCACCTCCTGCAACAGCGCCTGCGCCTGCGCGGCGTGGCGTGCACTGCGGGCAAAAGTGTCTTGGCATTGCCCAAAACAGCGCCGCAGGGCTGGCATGAGTTGTGCGCGGATGCGGTTTCGGGTGTAACGCTCATCTGTGTTGCTGGGGTCTTCAATGTATTCAACGCCCTGCCCGGCCAGCCATTGCCTCAGGTCAGCACCACTGACCTGGAGAAATGGCCTGTAATAGGCCAAGCCGTCCCGGTGCCAGTGTTGTGGCATGGCACTCAGGCCAGGCAATCCGGCCCCACGGCTCAAGGCCAGCAGCAGGGTCTCGATCTGGTCGTCGGCGTGCTGCGCAATCGCTATTGATGGTATAGCTTGAGTCTCTTTCTGCTTAAGCGCCAGAGCCGAAAAAGACTGATATCTGGCACGCCGGGCGGCGTCTTCGGGGCTTTCGCCAGGTTGGTGGCCCGCGTCGACTTTGTGGACCCGCAAGGGTATACCCAGCGCGGTGCAGATCGTCTGGCAGTGCGCCACAAAGTCGTCGGCAGCCAATTGCAAGCCATGATGGACGTGCCACGCCACAATCTGTCCAGGCCACTTTTGCGCACACGCCAGCAGCAGGGCCGTCGAATCAGCGCCTCCGCTGTAAGCGACCGCAAGTGGCAGCTGCGGCGTAAAGGCTGCCATCGCCTGCGGCACAGACAGGGTCACGCGGGCTCCCGAGGATTTGTGCCGAATAGTCCTGGTGCGAACTTATTTGCCAGGTTTGGTATCGTTGAAACGGCCGTAACTTTGCAGGCGTTCATAACGACGTGCCAGCAATTCTGGCACCTTGAGGTCGCTGACCTGACGGAACGCGTCAGTCAGGGCCCGTTTCAGGAAAGTGGCCATCTGTTTCGGGTCACGGTGTGCACCACCCACCGGCTCATTGACAATCTTGTCAACAACACCCAGCGCCTTGAGGCGGTGCGCAGTGATTCCCAAAGCATCCGCCGCCTCCTGGGCTTTTTCAGAGGTTTTCCACAAAATCGAGGCACAACCCTCCGGGCTGATGACCGAATAAATCGAGTACTGCAGCATCAGGACCTGGTCACCCACCGAAATGGCCAGTGCACCACCCGAGCCCCCTTCACCAATGATGGTGGTGACGATGGGCACCTCCAGCTGGGCCATTTCAAAAATGTTGCGCCCGATCGCCTCGGACTGGCCACGCTCTTCGGCATCAATACCCGGGTAGGCCCCTGGCGTATCCACAAAGGTGAACACCGGCAACTTGAACTTTTCGGCCGTTTTCATCAACCGCAGCGCCTTGCGGTAACCCTCTGGCTTGCTCATGCCAAAGTTGCGCAGGCCACGCTCTTTGGTGTCGCGGCCCTTTTGCTGCCCGATCACCATACACGGCGTGCCGTTGAAGCGGGCCAGGCCACCGATGATGCTCAGGTCGTCCGCAA
>JAGOUM010000017.1 GCA_018061265.1 Rhodoferax sp.
GCGTGCTGACCCGAGACCAGATCATGGAGGCGGTGCGCGGGCGCGAGTTGGATGCTTTTGACCGGTCGATCGATGTCCACATGGGCCGGATTCGCTCCGCCATCGAAGTCGACGCCAAGGCACCCAAACGGATATTGACGGTGCGTGGTGTGGGCTACGTATTTGCACGGCAGCAAGACTGAATGCGAGCTGTCGGGCATGCTGAACAAACTCTATTTCCGCATCTGGCTGGCTGTGGTACTGGCCGTTGCGGTACTTACGCTGCTGGTCGGCTGGATCTGGCGCATGGCGGCAGAACCGCCGCTTCGTGATGTGGTGGTGCGAAATGAAGCCGGGCAGGTGATCGGAAGGGGTCGCCGTCCCTTGGCCCCCAACGAAATCACCGACCGACCTGAACTCGAATCCGGGCCGCAATGGCGTCAGCGTTCGCCGGAAGATCCAGCTTCAAGGGCGCGTGGTTCGCGTGGCCGAGGGCCACGCGCTGATGCTGATCATGACATGGAGCCCGGCACTGATCAGGATCGTCCTGGTGGAACCGAGTTCATGGTGCGAATGCACGACGGGCAAACCATGCGGATGCGTTTTTTGCGTGCGCCCCCGTCCATCTGGAGTCGGCCTCCGTTTGGCTTTGCCTGGATGCTGGTGTGGGTTGGTATCGCGGTGGCGTTGGCAACCTACCCGATTGTGCGTACTTTGACGCGGCGTCTTGAAGGTTTGCAGGACGGCGTAAAACAATGGGGGGACGGTGATTTGTCCGCCCGCGTACCAGAAACCGGGCATGATGAAGTGGCTTTTCTGGCGCGTCGCTTTAATCACGCGGCTGAGCGCATCCAGACCTTGGTGCAATCACATGAGTCTCTGCTGGCGTCACAAAAGTCCTTGCTGGCCAACGCCTCTCATGAGCTCCGTTCTCCATTGGCAAGGATTCGCATCGGACTGGAGCTGTTGGGTCCCGCTGCCTCGGTTGAGTTCAAGAGCGAAATTGCACGCAACATCAACGAACTGGATCAACTGATCGAGGAGATTCTGCTGGCCAGTCGCTTGGATGCACGAGAGGCCGACATGGGCACGGTAGAGTCGGTCGACCTGATCGGCCTGGCCGCGGAGGAATGTGCAAGGGTGGGCGCTGAACTCGATATCGCCGCGTCAAATGCAGGGACCACAGATGGGTCAGGTGCCACCGAACTGGCCGTCCAGGGGGTTGCCAAGCTGCTGCGTCGGGCCGTTCGCAACCTGCTTGAAAATGCCCGCCGACACGCCGCCGGAGAGATCCGGCTGCAACTCGCACAACGAAAGGGCACGGTTGTGCTTCGAGTCTGTGACCGTGGGCCTGGCGTACCGAGCGCATTGCAGGAGCGTATTTTCGAGCCGTTTTACCGCCTGCCAGGCGCCACTGAGCGTGATGGCGGGGTTGGACTGGGTTTGGCCTTGGTCAAGTCCATCACATTGCGTCACGGCGGACGCGTATTCTGTGAGGATCACCCGGGCGGCGGGGCCTGTTTTGTGATCGAACTGCCCCAATCTGTGAAGCCTACGACTGTAAGCGCGCCTGAATGATCATTTTTATCGTGGTTTTTTTCAAAAAAACCCTTCAATATCCCCCAAACGGGGGATACACAACTTCGGATGGACCCGATACAGTACCTGTCAGCTGCTGTCACAGCCACGAAGCAAAAGGATTTGGAGAGCGACAGGACCTTGGTCCTCGCTACGGAGAGTTTCCAACGACGGTTCCCCACGGGGAATCTTTACAAGCCACCTCACGGTGGCTTTTTTTTGATTCAATTCAGCCGCTGCGGCAATACCCGTATAGGATTATTGCTTTAAAAGTTGAAGCACATCATTCACGCCGATATCGTTCAGGCAGCGGGAGTGGCCCAGCGGGCAGACACGTTCAAAACACGGTGCGCAGTCCAGCGGGGGCTGGTACGCGGGTCGTTGCGCGAGCCATAACACCTGAGCCTTGTCACTCAAGGGCGGTGTATGCAAGGGGCTGCTCGATCCAAACAGTGCCACCTGCGGTACACCAAACCCCGCGGCCACATGCATCAGACCGGAGTCGTTACTCACCACACATTGACTGGCCTCGATCAAACACAGCGCTTGAGCGAGTGTGGTTTTTCCTGCCAGATTGAGAACTGGCCACTGGCTGACCCCCA
The DNA here is from genome assembly GCA_018061265.1 of Rhodoferax sp. Taxonomy (GTDB): domain Bacteria; phylum Pseudomonadota; class Gammaproteobacteria; order Burkholderiales; family Burkholderiaceae_C; genus Rhodoferax. Next base: position 2,160 of record JAGOUM010000017.1, read on the forward strand.
TATACTGCATGATCTCATCACAAAGCAGTGCTTCTTTCGCTGACCCCAGCAACACCACCGGCAGTTCCAACTGCCTGGCCAGCGCGGCGAAATGTGTTGTGGGCCAACGTTTTGCCGGGCCAAATTCGGCCCCAGGTGCCAGGACAAAGTAAGCACCACGCTGCAATCCCAGGGTTTGTAAGGTGGCATCGACTTGCGCGACCTCAAGATGCAGACGGGGACGGTCGTTTGAAAAGTCAGATTCACCACTCAACGCCGAATAAAACGCCACCATCGGCGGCCGCTGGGATTTGGGTGGATTTTTCAGCCGGTGCGTCAACAGTCCGACCCGTGCTTCACCCAAATAGCCTACCCGTCGGGGAATACCGGCGAGAAACGGTAACAAGGCACTTTTGAGCGAGTTGGGGCAAATGTAGGCGATGTCAAACTGTGCATCCAACTGCCGGGCAAGACGTTTGCGTTCGCGAAATTGCAATCCGCCATGGGAAAAGGGGAACTCGATCACTTCTGCCACCTGTGGCATGGCGCGATAGACCGGCGCTACCCATGGCAAGGCACCAACCGTCAGTTGCTCTCCCCGTGCATACAAACGCCGCAACAGCGGCTCGGTCATGACAGCGTCACCGATCCACTGGGGCGCAATGATGAGAGCGCGAGTCAAGTCGGGTGACGCTGGTGTTCAGTCCGAGAGCCGATTGTCAGACTCAATGGCCGTGAAAATGCTCACCGGGTTTAAGTTGATACACCGTGCCGCAGTAGGGGCACTTGGCTTGCCCGGTTGCGGCAACGTTCAGGAAAACCTTGGGGTGGCTGTTCCAGAGCTTCATGTCCGCCAACGGGCTGGGGCAAAAAATGCCTCCTTGCGGGTTGAGGTCTTTGGCCAAAAGTTCAATGCTTGCGTTTGCCATGGTGATGATGTGGGTACGAAGTTCAGACTTTGCTTAGCCAGTGTGCATACGTGGGATTGCGGCCGTTCACAATGTCAAAAAAGGCGCTCTGGATCTGCTCTGTGATCGGGCCACGGCTGCCCACATAGGGGGCTTTGCCAAGCTCAATGCGGTCAAGCTCGCGAATCGGTGTCACCTCCGCTGCAGTGCCGGTAAAAAACGCTTCGTCGGCAATATAAACCTCATCGCGGGTGATGCGTTTTTGCACCAGCTCCAAACCCAGATCCTTGCAGATATGCAGTACCGTGTTGCGTGTGATGCCGTTTAAGGCACCGGCCGACAGGTCAGGGGTGTAAACCACGCCATCCTTCACAACGAACAGATTTTCACCCGCACCTTCGGAGACAAAACCGCTGGCGTCGAGCAACATTGCCTCGTCGTAACCGTCATCCGTGGCTTCCAGGTTGGCCAGAATCGAGTTGGTGTAGTTGCTCACCGCCTTGGCCTGTGTCATGGTGATGTTGACATGGTGTCGAGTGAAGCTCGAAATTTTGACCCGAATGCCACGTCTCATCCCTTCCTCGCCCAGATAAGCGCCCCAGGGCCAGGCAGCAACCATCAAATGAATGGTGTTTCCCTTGGGGGAGACACCCAGTTTTTTATCGCCAATCCAGGTCAGCGGTCGGATGTAACCGGAATCGAGCTTGTTTTCACGAATCACGGCCTTTTGTGCCTCCATCACCTGCTCTTTGGAAAAAGGGATATTCATGCGCAGAATCTTGGCACTGTTGAATAACCGCTCGGTGTGCTCTTCAAGGCGGAAGATCGCTGGGCCATTCACCGTGTTGTACGCGCGCACCCCCTCGAATGCGCCGCAGCCATAGTGCAGCGTGTGGGTCAGCACATGAATTTTCGCGTCGCGCCAGTCCACCATCTGGCCGTCCATCCAGATTTTGCCGTCACGGTCTGCCATTGAGGGAGGTAGGGGGCTCATCGGTCGTTCCTTAAAAATCCAGCGTGGCGCTGCGGTTCAAAAGCGCTATTTTACGGGCTGGCGGCCCCCCGGCCAGCCCGAATTGTGGTGTCGTTCGGCCGGTCTATCAGGCGAAGCTGTCAGCCATCAGCGCATTGAACCAGGTGTTCATTTCCTTGAAGTTGTCGGTATCCCAACTCTCCGAAGCTGCCACACCCGCACCTGCGACCACCATCTTGGCGCTCACAGGGTCGTACTGGTACACCGCTGTAAGCCAGGACGCTTGTGTCATGGTGATGGTGGAGTAACAGGCGGAGTTGGTTACCGGTGCAGGGTCTGCCGGCAATTTGGCCAAGGCGCGCACAATGGCGTCGGCACAGACTTTGGCTTCCTGATTGGCAATGTGCCCGGCCTTGGGTTGAGTGGTGTCGGCAGCGTCCCCGATCACATGGATTTTTGCCGCCTTGGTGCTTTCGTAGGAGAGCGGGTGGACGGTGGCAAAGCGTGCGTCTGCGGAATTATTCAGTCCGGCCATCGCGATCAGGCTGCCTGCCTTTTGGCGCGGAATCAGGTTGACACAGCCCAAATTGTCGAATGCCCCCATGGTGGTTGACAGTCGCATATTGCCCGGATCCACACCTTGTACTTCGGCGTTGGGGATGTAATCGATATTGTGCATTTTGAACGCCGCCTCAAAAACCAGTTTTTCTGCCTGGATGAAGGCATTGGCATCGAGCACCAGGACTTTGGATCTTGGCTTGTTTTTCTTCAGCCAGTCAGCGATAAGGCAAGCCCGCTCGTAGGGTCCTGGAGGGCAGCGGTAGGGCGCTTTGGGAATGGCCAGGACAAATGTGCCCCCGTCCGCCATCGCCCGCAACTGGCTCGACAACAGCGTGGTTTGGGTGCCGGCTTTCCAGGCATGGGGCATACGATCAGACGCGCCCAACCCCGGAACATCATCAAAATCAATGCCAGGGGCGAGCACGATGCGATCGGCCGACAGAATGGTGTTGTCAGCCAGTTTGACACGCACGCCAACGGTATCGATTTCCTTGACGTCGCTGCGAATGACAGTGACCCCATACGCCGACATCAGCTTGCTGTAGTTATAGGTCAAGCTCGCCATGGTGCGTTGCCCTGACAGCACCAGTGAGCTCATGATGTTGGAGACGTAGCTGGCTTCGCGTTCAATCAGCGTGACTGCGATGCCATCACCCCACAGGCGCAGGTATTTGGCCACTGTGGCACCCGCCATGCCGCCGCCAATCACAATCACCCGTGCCTTGGCTCCAGGGGCTGGTGCCGGTGTCGGGTTGGGTGCCGGGGTTGACGTTGGGGCATCGTCGTCAGACCGGTCTTTCCTGCGTTTTTTTCTGTCGTCGTCAGCCCAGGCCATGGGTGAGCCTGCTGCCAGCAGCAGACCGCTCTTGGAAAGGAAATATCGTCTATGCATGATGTGCTCCGTATTCTGGGGTTTAGCGCTGGGTCGACAGCCAGCTGGCGAGTGACAACAATTGGGCGTCGGTGTAACCCATGGCGTGTTTTGCCATGATTCCCTTGCCTTCCTTGCCGGCCTGGAACTCCTTGAGTTCCTTGTAAATTTCAGAGGCGGACTCCCCCGTCAGTTTGTCGAACCCCGGCCCCTTGCCGTTGGTGCCGTGGCACTGAAAACAATTGGATGCCAGCAGCCGTCCAGCCGGTGGCGCGGTTTGGGCCTGAGCCAGGCCGCACACCGCCAGTGCGCCAGCGATCAGGCCAGCAGTTGCCTTGTTGGAAAACTTCATAAATCCCCTTTCGTGAAAAGACAGACACGAGTTTCGTGCCGACGCTTGTTACTGTCTGTTGGGTTTGGTAAGCAGATGTAAGTCAGCGAGGCCAACGTACAGTCACGCACAGTCCACCCAGGGCGGCTGAGCGCTGCACGTCGACCTCTGCCTGATAGACCGCTGCAATACGGCGCACGATGGACCAACCCAATCCGCTGCCTGCTTGGTTGTTGCCCAGGACCCGAAAAAAGCGCTCGCCCAGGCGTGTGATATCCGAGTCGGCCAGTCCGCAACCACTGTCCTGTACCTGCAAGGTCACCACCAAATCAGACCGGCTGATTGAAATCAGCACTTCAGCGCCGTGCGGGCTATACCGCAGCGCGTTGTCCACCAGATTGCGCAGAAGAACGGAGGTGAGAATCTCATCGGCCTGAATCAAACACGAACCGGAAGCGTCCAGCGCCAGATCCTGCTTTCGGCACAGTGCATCGGGTGCCATATCTGCCGCAACCCGTTGTGCCAGCACTGCAAGGTCGATCACATGGGTTGGTGGTGCGGCGCTGGCGGCTTCCAGTCGGGAAAGTGTCAACAACTGCTCAACCAAATGCGTGGCACGGTCGCAGCCCTCCAGCGTCTGTTCCAGGGCATGGGTGCGCTGCTGTGCGTCGGTGCCGGCCCCGAGAGCCACCTGTGCCTGCATCCGGATGGCGGCGATGGGGGTGCGCAACTCGTGCGCTGCGTCCGCGGTAAACCGTCGCTCATTGGCCAGCATCTTGTGGATGCGCTCCAGCAGTGCGTTGAGTGCTTGCACCACTGGCTCGATCTCGCTGGGCATGTCACCAACCTTCACCGCATCGAGTGCCTGCGGTTGTCGCAGGGACAGCTCCCGACTCAGGCGGCGCAGGGGCGTCAGCCCATGGCGCACCGCCAGCCATCCCACCAGGCCCAGCAAAGGCAGGGCATATACCAGCGGCATCAGAACACCTTGGAGAATGGCCCAAAGAATGGCACTGCGCGATGACACCTGTTCGCCAATATAGACCTGCACATCACCCTCGTTGCCCCGCGCAGCAAATACCCGCCAGCGGGTCTGGTCTGCCAGTTCCACGGTGTCAAAGCCCCGGCTGACCTGGGTCATTGGGGTGGCCGGCGCATTGGCAGAGCGCAGGGTCATATGGCCCTCATGAAAAACCTGAAACGCCACCCGTGGTGCGTACTTGTGTAATGGCGGTGCATCGTCATCGTCGTGATGATCGTCATTGCCGAGTTCGGGCGGGGGGGTGCCGTCCGCCCCATGCCCCGTTTGCTGTGCCACCAGCAAGGCAGCAGATTGCGCCAAATGCCCATCGAGCAGTTCGTCCAGTTCATGCTGGATGTCCAGCCAGGTGAAAATGGCTGTGGTGAGCCATACCAGCGCCACCATCAGCAGCAACAAGGCAAGCAATCGGGCTTGCAGGGATTTCAACGCAGGAAGTCGCGGCACAGTCCGGCTCAGTGTGATGCCTTTGGCCTGGGCAGGGTGTAGCCCACACCGCGCACGGTCTGTATCAGGTCAGGGCGAAGTTTTTTTCGCAGATGGTGGATGTGCACCTCGATGGTATTGCTCTCAACTTCAGCACCCCAACTGTAGAGTTGCTGTTCCAGTTGTTCTCGCGACAGTACACGCCCAATGTTCAGTAACAGGACGTGGAGCAGGTCAAACTCACGGGTTGACAGTACAACCTCCTGACCGCCAAGGCTGACCTTGCGGGCTGACAGGTTCATTTGCAGATCTGCGCAGTCGATCAGGTCCTGCGTCTGCCCGTGGGCACGCCTGACCAGCGAGCGCAGACGCGCACCCAGTTCAAAAAGATCCACGGGTTTCAGGACATAGTCATCAGCGCCCAGATCGAGTCCCTTGATGCGGTCCGGCACCGCGTCACGCGCGGTCAGCACCAATATCGGCAAGGTCATCTTCCTTAGCCGAAGGGACTGCAATACCTCCAGTCCGTCTTTGAACGGCAGGCCCAGGTCCAGCACGGCCGCCTGGTATTCGCCACCCATTATTTCTCGTTCAGCGGCCAGACCGTCTCGTACCCAGTCCACCAGGTACCCTTGCTGCCGCAAGCCGGCACGCAGGCCGTCACCCAGCATGGCGTCGTCCTCAGCAAGAAGGATGCGCATGCCCGACCACTTGATTGGTGGCGCGCCAGGTGCGCCACTGAGCCGCTGGTTGAGCGACAGCCGTGTCTCCCAAGGTGTGCAGAGTCAGGCGTTTGTGCGTGATTTGCAATTGTTGCCGAACCTTGTCGTTCAGCGTCAACTGGCTGGCACTCAACACCAGACAAACCGGGCGGTTGCGCCCACGCATCAGTTTGTTGGCCAATGCCAGCCACAACGGGTCATCGTCCAGACCCGGGCAGTTCCAGAACCAGAACGCACCCTGCGCATTCACGGTCCAGAACTGCCGCCCGGAACCAGAAGGGCATTCCAGGGTTTCGCCAAACAGCAATTCAGCCCCTTTGGCTTTGGCGCGTTCGACCAGCGCAGGCAAGGTGTTTCTGCGCCAACTGGCAGTCACTTCAGGGTCGATGGTTGCTGCCGCCTGCAAAGGCTTCGGTGGCGTCAGGCCAATACGGGACAACAGGGCCGCCACTGTCAGCAGTGAAATCTTGACGCCGAGTCGTGCATGAATCAGATCCCTGACCAATCCCTGGGTCCAGAGGCTGCCTCGCAGCCCACATTGATCCGGGCGTTTGCCATCCAGACAGGCCAAAACCTGACGCTGTTGCGCCGCCGAGAGTTTGCACGGGCGTCCACCTCCGGGACCTGCGCGCATACCACTTGCCCCGTCTTCTTTCAGGGCTGCGTAACATTGGTATGCCCAGGCGCGGCTCATGCCCAGTGACACTGCGACATCCGACGGAGGCTCACCCTGGCCGATGCGCCGGGACGCCAGAGCCCGCAAAGCCGCCAGAGCGGGCCTCGGCAGCTTGCGACCATTGGGTCGAGGGTCAGTGGTCGCCGTGGCCGCAAGCATCTCGTTCATGCAACCAATGTATTTTTTTCAGATTAAGGCTGGCTTAACGCAGAGCAGGCGCGGTATCCTTGATCCACTTCGTTACAGGTTGAACCGTCTTGAGGAGTCCATTGGATGTCAAGCCAGCTGGTGATTTGGTTTCGTATGGCAATGGTTTTGGTCGCTGTGATCGGACCCATGGGTCTGACACGGGCACAGGGCAGTTGGTCGTCCAGCCCGCAGGCTGCGGCCAGTCAGAGCGCCAACCCGTCCTCGGGTGGGGTGTACAGCACACAGTTCCCTGTCGTCACCTGCACAGATTGTGGTCGCGTAACCTCCATCACCCAGGCCGAAAAACCGGGTGATAACGCGACATTGGGCATGATTGCCGGGGGTGTGGCGGGCGCTGTGCTGGGGCGGCAGATTGGGGCCGGACGCGGCAGGGACGTGGCCACCATTGCTGGCGCGGTTGGCGGTGCCTACGCAGGGAAAAAAATCCAGGAGAACATGGGCCTGCAGAAAACCTGGACGGTCAGTGTGACCTACACCGATGGTCGCAGCGCCAGCTTTGACTTTGACCAGGATCCCGGGCTGGCGGTGGGTGATCCTGTCAGGAACGCTGGCAGCTCGCTGGTGCGTCAGTAGATTGACTGGCTTAGGCCAGGCCACGCACGATCTCCATGGCGTGTTCCACCCGGTCCACGGCATGAATGGTCAGGCCCTCAATGGCTTTTTTCGGCGCATTCGCCTTGGGCACGATGGCCATGGAAAAACCCAGTTTGGCGGCTTCCTTGAGCCGCTCCTGGCCCCGTGGTCCGGGCCGCACTTCGCCGGCCAGACCGATCTCACCAAAGGCAAAAAAGCCCCTTGGCAACGGCTTGCCACGCAACGACGAGTGAATGGCCAGCAGCACTGCCAGGTCTGCTGCCGGTTCGGAAATCCGCACGCCGCCAACAGCGTTGACAAAAACGTCTTGATCCATGCAGGCAATACCCGCATGCCGGTGCAACACCGCCAGCAACATGGCCAACCGGTCTTTGTCCAAGCCCACACTCAGCCGCCTGGGACTGGGGCCGCCCGAGTCAACCAGTGCCTGAATCTCGACCAGCATCGGGCGCGTACCCTCCAGCGTGACCATCACGCAGCTGCCGGGCACTGGCTCGGTGTGCTGGCTTAAAAAAATGGCGCTCGGATTGCTGACACCCTTGAGTCCGCGCTCGGTCATGGCAAATACGCCGATTTCATTCACCGCACCAAAGCGGTTTTTGATCGCCCGCACCAGCCGAAAGCTGCTGTGGGTGTCACCTTCAAAGTACAGCACCGTGTCGACCATGTGTTCCAGCACCCGCGGGCCAGCCAGTGCGCCTTCTTTGGTGACATGCCCCACCAGGACAATTCCCACACCACTGGCTTTGGCGGCGCGTGTCAGGTGGGCGGCACATTCGCGCACCTGCGCGACTGACCCGGGTGCCGAGGTGAGCTGTTCCGAATAAACCGTCTGGATTGAGTCGATCACCGCAATGTCGGGCTGCGTGGCCTCGAGTGTGGCAAGGATTTTCTCCAGCTGAATTTCGGCCAGAACCCGTACCTGTGAGCCATTCAGACCAAGTCGATGCGCACGCATCGCCACTTGGGCACCGCTTTCTTCACCCGTCACGTACAAGGTGTTGTGGCCACTGCGCTGCAGTGAGTCCAGTGCCTGCAACAGCAGGGTTGACTTGCCTATACCGGGGTCGCCGCCGATCAGCACCACGCCGCCTTCCACCAGACCACCACCCAGCACCCGATCCAGCTCGTCATGCCCGGTGGGTGTGCGTGCCATGTCGACTGCGTCGATGTCACCCAGGACTGCCACCTCCGCCGTCCGGGCCAGCGAGGCAAAGCGGTTTTTGGCCGGGGTGCTGCTCTCGGGTACGGACTCAATCAGCGTATTCCAGGCGTTGCAATGCGGACATTTCCCCAACCACTTGGGGCTGCTGCCGCCACAGTCGGAGCAAACAAATTGTGTTTTTTCTTTGGCCATTGCGGCATGATACTGATTAAAAACACAGACCCCACGGTTGTCAATTGAGGGGGTTTTAAGTGATTCAAAAACAATAGCTATAAATGCTTACAGGAAAAGCGCTAGAGCACGATTTTACTTGAATTTATCAGTCTCGTTCTTTCTTGCGGATTTTCCCGCCGGGTTTGTCCGAGCCCCTGTTTTGCGGCTCATCGTCGGCACTGCGGTGGCATTCGACACAATTCTCAAAGTCCCGAATGCCCTCTTCCTGATGCTCAGCCAGGATTTTGGCGGGCGTGTGTTCGTGGCAGCCATAACAGGTGTACCGCTTGTAGTCATTTTTCAGATGGCATGTCTCACACTGGGTGTTGTGGTCTTTGTCGAGCAGGAAATACTTGTCATGGTCAAAAGTAGCAGGTTTCCAGGCAGTCTGGCTGTGGCACTGAGTGCAGTTGCCGGTGACCTGACGGTGCAGACTGTCGGTGGGTAACTTGTGGCAGCTTTGACATTGCTCGCGCACTGCAAGCTTCAACAGCGCGTGCGAAAACGGCTTGCGGCTGCGCTGGGTGAGTTTGGGGCCTTGGTGGTCAACGTGGCAGGCCATGCAATCCTGCTCGGTCAGGTCCTGGTGAAACGAGGTCTTGACGGTTTTCTTGACCAGGGGAACGCCTTTGCTGGTGCGCACGCCAATATCAGGCAGTGCGTGGCAACTGACGCAGCGTGCGCTGGATGCGCCAAGCAGCGGTGCATGGCAGGCAAAACAATCCGTGGCGATCTCGCCGTGCGCCACCACCACCGCACCTGGGCTGACCATCAAGTGCGGGTAAACAAACACCAGAACAGCCAGCACCAGCAGGTTGAAGGTGATCAGCATCATGAGCCAGCCGCGCTTCATTTCCAGCCCCAAAACAAAAAGATGGCCACAATGTGCCCCAGGCCCAGTACGGCAAACGCCAGGGTGATCGGAAAATGAATGGCACGCCAGTGCTTGACGGCATCAAAGGTCAGGCTGTCCCAATAGGTCTGGTCTTCCAGTTCAGCCGGGGCCAGGCCACTGGCCCGCATCTGCTGCCGTGCGGCTTCCAGACGTTTGCGTGAACTGTCAAGCAAATATTTGCCCACCAGCCCGCTGGCGACGTTCACCAGCATGGCGATGACGGCCAGCCAGCCGAGGATCGAGTTGAAGTGAATTCCTGCGTGCACCAGCACCAGGAGCGAGCCCAGCCAGGCCAGGAGTTCATGCCAGCGCAGTAACTGCACCGGCTGGCCAGACTTGATCAGCTTGCGTTTGCGCATAGAGTAGCCAAACGACCCCAGAATCAGTAGCGTGCCGGGAATCCCCAAGTAGCGGCCGATCCAGACGATGTTGGCCAGGTGCAAAGCCGCATCGATCAGCAGAGCGGCCACCACCAGCAGGGCAAAAGACAGCAAAAATGGCAACACCTCGCGACGGATCAGACGGGCTTTCATGGGCTTCAGGCCTCCAGTTCCATGTCTGAGCCGGGTATGGCCACACACAACAGGCAGTGCCCAGGAGCAGGGTCGTGATCTGGCGGGTTGGCATAACGCACCACGCCCTTGAGCAGACGCGTCTGACAGGCACCACAGCCGCCGGAGCGGCAACCGGATTCGACTGCCACGCCGTGGCGCTCGGCAAAGTCCAGCAGATTCAATTGCTGGCCATCCCAAGACAAAGTGCGCTGCGACCGGGCGAAGCGCACCGCTACCGGGGTGGACAGCGCAGTCGGCGCAGCGGTGCTGGTCAGCCGCACTGAGGCCGGGCCAAAGGCTTCAAAATGAATGTCTTGCGAGTGCACACCCCAGGCCGCCAGCGCCGGCACCAGCGATTCCATCATGGATGCCGGGCCACAGATGTAAAACTGGTGCGCTCCCAGCGGCAGTTCCTGGCGCAGCATGGCCACATCCACATGGCCGTGGTGCCGGTAGTCACGGCCCGGCAAATCGTCTGGCTCTGGCTGGCTGTACACCACATGCAGATGTAATTGCGGGTGGTCGGCGGCGAACTGCTCCAGCACTGATTTAAAGGCATGTTCGCGACCGCTGCGCAGTCCGTAGAACAGGTGCACCGTGCGCTCGGGCTGCCTGGCCAGACACCAGCGCAGCATGCTCATCATCGGGGTGATACCGATACCGCCGCCAATCAGCACAACCGGGGTGAGGCAGGAGGTGTCGAGAAAAAAGTGACCAGAAGGCGCCTTGACCTGCAATACATCGCCCGGCTGAACCTGATCATGAAAATGGTTGGACGAAACACCGGGCGGCAGACCCGGCATGCCACGGGGTGCCGGAACTCGCTTGACGGTGATGCGGAAATGCGTTGCCTCAGGCATGTCGGACAAAGAGTAGCAACGTGTCACGGTCTGGGGCTTGGTGTTGGTCTGGGCACAGCCAGTCACCTGCAGCTGAAAGGTCAAAAACTGACCGGGTTTGAAGGGTGCCAGCAGTTTGCCGTCCACCGGTGCAAGGTAGAACGAACACTGGCTCCCTGCCGGGTCTTCAATTTCACGTCGAAGTACACGAAACCCCCGGTGACCGGCCCACGCCAGATCCCGTTGGCTGTCAGCGGGTGGCGCAACCGGGATGGCAGTCGGGGCTTGCAGGGTGGTGTGCCTGCGCCACACCGCAAATCCGGCAAGAACCAGAATCTGCAACAAGATGCCCGAGAGAATATAAGAAAGGAGCTGGCTGGCAGTCACGGCGCTGGTTTCAAGAATAAGGGGCGATTGTGCAAACTGGCGAACGATCGGTCGGTTCGGCAAAACACGCAGTCCCGAGCATGCACCCGAAATCTTAGCGATGTCTTAACGTAGCCTTATCCAGAAGAGGTATTTGCCTTGTCTCTGTGCGTTGTCAAACAGTTGATTAAAAGCAAGGCGTCAAATAATCGAATGCCAGTTCCGATATTTCCTTTCAGGGGCCAAATATGATCAATTCGCCATCAAATGATGCCCTTCATGGCAGTCTGTCTGCTCCGGTCGGCCTCAGTGCCGAGCAGGCTGCCCATCGCCTTGCAGAAGATGGACCCAACACCTTGCCGTCAGAACAGACGCGTGGCTGGCTAGGGATCGCGCGTGAAACCTTGTCCGACCCCATGTTTGCATTGCTGTTGGGTGCGGCTGTGTTGTACCTGATTCTGGGCGATTTGCAAGAGGGGATGATTCTGTTTGGCCTGGTCTTGGTTGTGCTGTCGCTCACCTTGTACCAGGAGGGCAAAACCGAACACGCTCTGGCCTCGCTGCGCGACCTGACCAGTCCGCGTGCTTTGGTGATGCGCGAAGGTGCACCGCTGCGCATCGCCGGACGCGACGTGGTGCAAGGCGACTTGTTGATTCTGGCAGAAGGTGATCGAATCGCAGCCGATGCGGTGCTGGTACATGGCGTTGATGTCCAGACGGACGAGTCTTTACTGACCGGTGAGCCAATGCCGGTTGAAAAACAGCCTTGTGGCAGTGACAACTCACCGCAAAAAACTGCAGGGCCAGAGTCGTTGCTGTTCTCGGGTACGTTGCTGGTGCGCGGACATGGCATGGCGCGGGTGACAGCCACCGGGCCGCGAAGCGAGATCGGCCACATCGGCCGTGCGCTGGATTCCCTCTCGCTCGAGGCATCTCCACTAAGACAGCAGACGGCAAAACTGGTGCGCAACCTGGCAATGATTGCCCTGCTTGCCAGTCTGCTCCTGATACTCGTGGTGGGCCTAACTCAAAATGACTGGATGGCTGCACTGCTGGCCGGTATTGCACTGGCGATGGCGCTGCTGCCACAGGAGTTCAGTGTGGTGCTTACCGTAATTCCGGCACTGGGCGCGTGGCGACTGTCCAGGCACCAGGTACTGACCCGGCGTATTGCCGCCATAGAGACCCTGGGTGCGACCAGCGTATTGTGTGTCGACAAGACTGGCACGCTGACCGAAAACCGCATGACCGTGGTGCAGTTGTACGCCTGGCCTCCGATCCGTGCCGCCAGCCTGGCAGACCCGAACGACCACCTGCCTGAGGACAGTCTGATGATCAACGATGGCAACACGGCGAATTTGCCCGAGGCGTTTCATACGCTGGTTGAGTTCTCGATACTGGCCAGTGTCACTGACCCCTTTGACCCGATGGAGAAGGCCTTTCACCGTCTCGGGCAACATTTTTTGCAAGGCACCGAGCATCTGCACCATGACTGGACACTGGTGCAGCAATACGGTTTGACCCCCGAACTTCGCGCCATGTCACACGTCTGGAAAGCCCAAGCCGGTCGGGCGCATGTGGTGGCGGCCAAAGGGTCGCCCGAAGCGATTATTGATTTGTGTCACCTGGACCCTTTAGCGCAGTTGCGGGTGGCGCGCATGGTGGATGCCATGGCGGCCAAGGGTTTGCGGGTGCTGGGTGTGGCGCGAGCGCGTTTTGAAGGTGTTGACTGGCCAGCGATTGAGCACGATTTTGAGTTTGAGTTTGTCGGTCTGCTTGGGCTGGCAGACCCGTTGCGCCCTGGTATCCCGGCAGCCGTTGCCGAGGCACGCGGCGCAGGGATACGGGTGGTCATGATTACCGGTGACTATCCGGCCACTGCCACTGCGATTGCCCGACAGGCACAACTCGAGGTTACCTCGGACCACAGCTTGGCCAAAACCAGTGACTGGCTCCTGACGGGTGAAGCCATGGACCAACTGACCGACTTGCAATTACAGCAGCGAATAAACGCCGTGCGTGTGTGTGCCCGCATTGCACCGATGCAAAAGCTGCGTATTGTTCAGGCCCTCAAAGCGGGCGGTGCGGTGGTGGCAATGACCGGAGACGGGGTGAATGATGCACCCGCGCTGAAAGCGGCTCATGTCGGGGTCGCGATGGGTGAGCGCGGCACCGATGTGGCGCGCGAGGCCGCGTCGATTGTGCTGCTGAACGACAACTTTGCCGCGTTGGTGCAGGCGGTACGGCTTGGTCGGCGCATTTTTGACAACCTGCGCAAGTCGATGTCGTACATCCTTGCCGTCCATGTGCCCATTGCGGGCATGGCGTTGCTGCCAGTGCTGCTGGGCTGGCCTACCATGTTGTTGCCATTGCATATCGCTTTTCTCGAGCTGGTGATTGACCCGGCGTGTTCGATGGTGTTTGAGAACGAACCACCTGAACCGGACCTGATGCAGCGTCCACCTCGCGATGTCAACGCGCCGCTGTTTGCTGGTGTCACGCTGCTTTGGGCACTGCTGCAAGGTCTGGTTGCGTTGGGCATGGTGCTGGCAGCCGCCTGGTGGGGGCTGAATCACTTAAGCGAAGGCATGGCGCGGGCGTTTTCGTTTGCCACATTGGTGGCTGGCAATCTGGCCCTGATTCTGGTCAATCGGGCGGGTTCGGGCTCACTCTGGCAAAGCCTGCGGGTGCCCAACCGCACACTGTGGCTGGTGTGTGGCACCGCTCTGGCATTGATGGCTGCGGCCCTGTACCTGCCCTGGCTGACAGCGGCATTCCGGTTTGAGTTGCTGCCCTTGCCGCTTCTGGGTACCGCCTTTGGACTGGGATTGCTGGTGCTGTTGGGTTTTGGCGTTGTCAAACCCCGTGCTGCTGGCGCAGGCGTCGCACCTTCTCCAGGCTGATGCGGACGTTGACCGACTTGCCAGGCACCGGTGCGCGCACCACAAATCCCGCATTGCGCGGAAACGCTGTATCGTGGTAGACATAGGCGCTTAGCGGTATACCTTTGACATTCATGATGCTGGCCACGTGCGGCGTGTTGGCGCGGTTGCCACGTTTGATGACAACGGCGATTTCGCCATTGGCCAGCTGTACAAAACTGCCCGGGGGGTAAAAGCCCAAGGTGGCTGCAATGGCGTGGCGCAAGTCAGTGGTGCCCGGATTGTTCTCCAGCAACAGCATTTTGGTGGCGCCCAGAGGGACCATGGCCGGGCGACTGACACGCGGTGCCATCTTGGCGATCAGACCGTCGGCCAGATTCAGCAGACGAAGGCGGGTCAGGTCCTCGGCAACCAAGGGGGCCTGTTCTGGCGCGTGGTGCCAGTTCACCACGCCGAGAACCTCTTCATCAAAGATGCCGAATCCACGCAGAATATCAGTGCTGGTGGGTGGGTGCGCCACGATGATCTGGCGCTGGTTGGGGTCTGGCGGCTGGTATTGCCGGGTCAGGCTGTCTTGAGGGCGGGCCATACCGATGTTCATGACCATGGCCGACCGAAGCAGCAAGGATGGGCTTTCTTCCGAATGCGCCATCTTGTCTGCCGCCAGCGCGCACACCACACCCGCCAGCAGTGCCTGGGTGGCGCAATAGCCCAGGTTGAGATCCGGCAGCGCCTGAAAAAGCACAAACAGGGCTTCGTCAGGATCATGGCGCAAAAGGGCCATGGCTTTTTCCTCCAAACCCTGCAAGCGGGGCAACGGGTTGGTTGCCTCCGCACCCTGGTAAAGCAGGCTGCGCAAGACTTCCTGCAGGTCCAGCCAGCCACCATCCACACCACTGCCTTCGAGGTAGTCGGTATCGAGAATCTCGTGCGGCATGGGTGCGCGCGAAATGACCGCCATGTCCACACCCGCTGCGCGCATGGAGCGCATGCTGCGCTCCATGCTGCGCAGCCACGCGCGTGAATCTGCCTCGGTGGTGCAGGCGTGGTGCGCGGCCAGCATGTCGCGGTGCGATAAGGATTGCAGGATCTGACCACGGCGCAACAACAATCGGCCATCAGGTGTCCAGATGTCCACCGGCAGTGGCTTGCCGATCTGCAGACGGTTGAATGGAACCGGGACGTAAACCATCACGCGCCAACCACCACCGGCACCCGCGCGGTCAGTGCACACATCAGCTCATAACCCAGGGTCCCGGCGGAGCTGGCGACCTCATCAATGCCAAGGACCTCGCCGTTGCTGGAGCGACCCCACAAGGTCACCTCGGAGCCGAACCCCACCGTTGGATCTGCTGCCAGTGGTGCGGTCAAGTCCACCGTGATCATGTCCATGCTGACCCTCCCGAGCGTGCGTGTGCGCACGCCTGCCACCAGAATGGGTGTCCCGGTTGGACAGACCCGTGGGTAGCCGTCGGCATAGCCACACGCCACGACGCCGATCTGTATCGCCTGTTCAGCCACAAAAGTAGAGCCATAGCCGATGCAGGCGCCCTTATCTATTGATTGTGTTGCTATTAACTTGGATGAAAGGGTCATGGCCGGCTGCAGCTTCCATTGGGCATCGTTGTGGGCGGGAAAATCTGGCGAACTGCCGTACAGCAAAATCCCGGGCCGAATCCAGTCGCTGGTCAGATTGGCTTCATTGTGGCGCAGCGTCGCCGCGCTGTTGCTCAGCGAACGCTCACCGGGCAACTCGCGGGTACTTGATTCAAACACCTGTAACTGATGGTCAATGCCACGGGCACCGTCCGCATCACTGAAGTGAGTCATCAGCGATATTTCCTCGACCTGAGGCAATGCGTTCAGACGGGCCCAGGCGGCGCGGTACTGCTGAGCCGGAAAGCCCAAGCGATTCATCCCGGAGTTCAGTTTCAGGAACACGCGGTGACCTTGACTGGTCTTGTGTGCGGCCAGCATGTCGATCTGCTCGTCACAATGGACCGTGTGCCACAGGTCCAGGCGCGAGCAGAGTTCCAGATCCCGCATTTCAAACACACCCTCGAGCAGCAGGACCGGGCCGCGCCACCCGAGTGCGCGCACCCGCTGCGCTTCGTCGAGGTCCAGCAGCGCAAACCCATCCGCGCCACTCAAGCCCGCATAGACGCGTTCGATACCGTGCCCGTAGGCGTTGGCCTTGACCACGGCCCAGACCTTGGCTTCAGGCGCAGCCCGCCTCGCACGGGACAAGTTGTGTTGCAGTGCAGCAGAGTGAATGGTGGCAAGAATCGGGCGTGGCATAAGCACAAAGGTAAATACGGCAGGTGCAATTTTGACATTGCCGGGCATGCTATAACCTGCCCCACGTTTGGAGACACATCACATACGCCGGGCACCTCTTTGGGCAAGGCACATCAGGACCCCATGAAACGCGGTTTTTTCACCATCATGGCGGCGCAGTTTTTCAGCTCGCTGGCCGACAATGCCCTGTTTGTAGCTGCAGTGCAGTTGCTGCGCACCAGTCACGCGCCGGCTTGGCAACAGGCCGCGCTGGTGCCGATGTTTGCGTTGTTCTACGTGGTGCTGGCCCCTTTTGTCGGCGCGTTTGCTGATTCGATGCCCAAGGGCAGGGTCATGCTGATCAGCAATTTCATCAAGGTTGCGGGTTGTCTGTTCATGTTGTTTGGGACCCATCCGCTGCTGGCGTACGCGGTGGTGGGCCTGGGTGCAGCCGCCTATTCACCGGCCAAATACGGCATCCTCACCGAGCTATTACCGGCGTCTCAGCTGGTCAAGGCCAACGGCTGGATCGAGGGGCTGACGATCGGCTCGATCATTCTGGGTGTGCTGCTGGGCGGCCAGCTGGTCGGGCCGCATGTGGCACATCACCTGCTGGCTTTGGACCTGCCGTTGATCAATACGCCCATTGACACCCCGCCCGAGGCCGCCATCGTGGTGCTGATCTTTGTCTATCTCCTGGCTGCCTGGTTTAACACACACATACCCTTGACAGGGGTGCTGATGCGGCCCATGCCCAAACATCTGGCGTCCTTGCTGCCTGACTTCTGGTCCTGTAACGCCCGACTCTGGCGCGACAAGCTCGGCCAGATTTCGCTGGCGGCAACCACGCTGATCTGGGGTGTGGCGGGCAACTTGCGATTCATCGTGCTGGCCTGGGCCGCTGCGGCGCTGGGCTACTCGGTGACGCAGGCCTCCGCACTGCAGGGTGTCGTGGCGATCGGCATGGCCGTGGGCGCGGTGATTGCGTCAATGCGCATGCGTCTGGAGGATGGTCCGCGTGTGATCACCCTGGGAATCGGCATGGGCTTGTTGATCATCCTGTTGATATTTATCGACAACGTCTGGCTGGCGGCGCCGTTCTTGATTGTGCTGGGTGCTTTGGGTGGCTTTTTGGTGGTGCCGATGAATGCACTGCTGCAGCACCGCGGGCACAACCTGATGGGCGCTGGGCGCTCCATCGCAGTGCAGAATTTTAATGAACAGGCCTGTATTCTGGTGCTGGGCGCGCTCTACAGTCTGTCGACTGGTTTGGGTCTGCCGACCTTTGGCGCCATTACCATGTTCGGGTTGGTGATTGCCGGATTTATGTGGGCCATTCAGCGTTGGCATCATCGCAATTGCCGCGACCACCGGGTGGAGGTGGACCGGCTGCTGGCCATTGCCCGCAACGACAAAGCCCATGGATAGTGTGCCCGCAGAAAAAGACATCGCTGGCCGAATTGCCGCTCACCGCGCCAATACGCCTGCGCTCAACAGGGCCAACAGCAATCCCTTACATTGCTGGTCTTTGATGCGACAACCCAGTGATTTGCGAAGGAATGCTAATGAGCACGGTGTATGACTTTGAGGCGCTTTCCATCGACGGCAAACCAGTGGCCCTCAAGAAATTCAAGGGCAAAGCGCTGCTGATCGTCAACACCGCCAGCGCCTGTGGTTTTACGCCGCAGTTTGCCGGCTTGGAGAAATTGCACGAAACCTACGGTGCGCAGGGCCTGGTGGTGCTGGGCTTTCCCTGCAATCAGTTTGGATCGCAAGACAGCGGCAGCAACGACGAGATTGCCAGTTTTTGTCAACTCAATTACGGCGTGACCTTCCCGATGATGCAGAAGATTGACGTCAACGGGGCGCAGGCGCATCCGCTGTACCAGTGGCTGTCGGCCGAAGCACCGGGCCTGCTGGGCAGCAAGTCGATCAAGTGGAATTTCACCAAGTTTCTCGTCGGCAAAGACGGTGTGGTACTGAAACGCTACGCGCCCACCGACAGTCCTGAGAGTCTGACCGAAGACATCGAAGCCGCGCTGGCGGCTTGAACTGCCCGAAACGTCGATCATCGGTCGGTCCGCCTTGCGGTCCGCCTCAAAAACCGGCTTGTGACCTCCAATATTGTGGACAATGGGTGCATGACCTGTTGTGTGCATCGGAGCGCGTTGGAGGAGATCGCCACCTGCGGCAAGGTTAAATCTCGCCGCCTGTATCTTGCGCAACTATTGCTCTGGTTGGCGTGGCTGCTGGCGACCACCGCGGGTTTGGCCGGGCAGGACACCAAGGCGCTGACCCAGTACAAGATTGACAACTGGCAAACCGAGCAGGGGCTGCCGATGGACCTGGTGCATGCGCTACACCAAACTCAGGATGGCTACCTTTGGATTGGAACGGCTGGCGGGCTGGCCCGTTTTGATGGGCGACGATTCAGCACATTTGCCGTGTCCGAGACCGCCGAGGTGGCTCGTCAACCGGTTTTTGGTTTCATGCAAGACCGTGAGCAAAGCCTGTGGATAGCACATGGAAAGGGTGCCGTGCGGTACCGCAACGGCGTCTTTGAGGCGATGTTCGCCAGCGAGGTCACCGCTGGGCAACGCGTCTATGCATTTGCCCAGGCACCCGATGGCTCCGTCTGGTCGGCTACAGAAAATGGCTTGGTACATTGGAGCAACGGGGTTACCCGGCTGTACCAGCAAGCCCAGGGGCTGCCCACCAACCGCCTGCGCTCGCTGGCCTTTGACCGCGCTGGGGTGTTGTGGATCGCCACCTCGGGTGGCGGCCTGGTGTCGTATGCGGCGGGGCGCTTTCAGGTGCTGAACCCGAGCAATGGATTCCCTCACCTGCAAGTGCGCTTTGTGCTGGCAGACCCGGACGGCAGCGTCTGGGCGGCCACCGCCGGTGCTGGCCTGGTTCACGTCAAGCAGGGGCAGATCACGACCTATGGCGTGGCAGACGGGCTGCCCACCGATCAATTGACTTCCCTGGCATTTGACACCGCAGGCGATCTGTGGATCGGCACCTGGGGTGCCGGAGTTGGCCGCAAGCATGGGGATCAGTTCAGCGCAGTTTCCACTGCGGGCGGTCTGGCGGGTGACCAGATCTGGTCGATTCTGGGCGATCGTGAGGGTAGCGTCTGGGTGGGCACCTGGGTAGGCGGCCTGAACCGGCTGAGTCAGCGCAATTTTGAGGCTCTGGGCACGCCCGAGGGGCTGTCGCACGACAACGTGCGGTCGGTGGTTCACGACCTAAACGGCGTGACCTGGGTTGCGACCGCCGGTGGCGGACTCAACCGCATAGAGACTGGGCGCATCACCACCGTGCGCCGCAAAGACGGCTTGCCCACCGATGAGCTCTCGACGCTGCTGGCTGACCGCGATGGCTCGCTGTGGGTGGGAAGTTACACCGGAGGCATTGCCCGGCTGCAATCGGGGCGCATCCGGACCTATGGTGTGGCGCAGGGGTTGCCGTCGCCCGATATCCGGGTGCTTTACCAGGACAGCAAGGGCGTCGTGTGGGCGGGTACCCAAACGGGCCTGGCAAAGTTTGACGGGCAAGGCTTCAGCGCGGTGCGCGATGCCGGCGCCCCACGCGATGTCACCTCGACCATTTTGGAGGACCGCAGCGGCACCCTTTGGTTTGGCACCTCGGGGCAGGGGCTGTACCGCTTGCGCGACGGCGGTTTTTCAACGCTGACCCTGGCCGATGGCCTGGTTTCGAACTGGATCACGGCCCTGTACGAAGATGCCGATGCCAACCTGTGGATCGGCACCAATGGCGAAGGCCTGAACCGCCTGCACCACGGCGAGCTGACGAGCATTCTGGAGGACAGCGCCGGCCACCTCTGGATGACGAGTAACCGCGGTTTTTACCGGGTGGCGCGCGCTGAGCTGATCAATTTTGCCGAGCAGCGGCAAAGCAAGTTCAGCGTCACGGCTTTTGGCCCGGGCGATGCCTTGCGCAGCACGCTGTTTTCAGGGGGTGTCAAGCCGGCCGGGGCGATTGACCGGGCCGGCAAGCTTTGGCTGCCCTCGAACAAAGGGCTGGTGATCGTTGACCCGCTCCATTTGCCCAGTGTTGGCAAGCCACCTTTGGCGCATCTGGAGAGGTTGGTGATCAACGGTGTGAGTCGCCCTGCGGACTCTCAGGTCATGCTGCCAGCCGGTTCGGTGCCGCTGACGATTCGTTACACCGCCATGACGCTGCGCCAGGCGGAGCGTGCCCGGTTTCGCTACCAACTGGTCGGTATCACACCGCAGTGGGTCGACGCCGGTATGGAGCGCGAGGTCACGTTTCCTGCCTTGCCGCACGGCAATTACCGGTTTCGGGTTGCCGCGTCCACGGACGGTCAGCAGTGGAGCGAGGCCGACGCTGGGCTGAACATTGTGGTGCAGCCGCACTTTTATCAAACCCTGTGGTTCCTGGCTTTGACCACGGTCCTGGCTGTGCTGTCCCTGGTGGCGCTGTTTCGATTGCGCATGCGCAGTCTGCGTCTGCGGCATGACGAAATGGAGTTGCTGGTGGCGCAGCGCACCGAAGAGTTGAAACTGGCCAACGAGAGCCTGTCGCGGTTGTCGTTTGTCGACGCACTCACCGGCCTGGCCAACCGGCGGCGCTTTAATGGCGCGCTCGACGAGGAGTGGCGGCGTGCCAGCCGTTCGCAAACCGATCTGGCCCTGGTGATGGCTGACATCGACAACTTCAAGCTGTACAACGACTCGCTGGGTCATCAGCAGGGTGACCGCTGTCTGGCGGCGGTGGCTGGGGTGTTCTTGCGCGCCGCGGGGCGCGCGGGTGATCTGGCCGCCCGTTATGGGGGAGAAGAAATGGTCTTTCTCATGCCGGGCGCCAACCACGCCGAGGCACTGGCCATGGCCGAGAATTTGCGCGCCGCCTGCGAGGCACTGGCCTTGCCGCATCCCACATCGCCCGTGAGTTCAGTGGTGACCATCAGCCTTGGCGTGGCGTCGTGCGTTCCTGGCGCTGACTTCTCCGCCGAGGGCCTGCTCGGCCAGGCCGATGCGGCACTTTACCGGGCCAAAGCGGCGGGGCGCAACCGCGTGTGCTGAGGGGCTTATCGCGGGCGTTCTTGTGGGTGGGTGGCGGCGCTTAGGCGCGCTGCGGCGTCCCGCAAGCCAGCCTCGGTGGCGTCCCAGCCCAGGCACGCGTCGGTGATCGAGACACCGTAGCTTAGGTCTTTGGGATCCGCCAGCTTCTGGTTGCCCTCAAAGAGGTTGGATTCGAGCATCACACCTTTGATAGCACGGTTGCCCTCCACAATCTGGCCTACCACGTCCTTGAGCACCAGGTTTTGCAGCGCGTGGTTCTTGCGCGAGTTGGCGTGGCTGCAGTCGACCACGAGGTTGGTGGGCAGCTTGGCGGCCAGCAGAGCGCTGGTTGCCTCAGCCACCGCGACCGAGTCGTAATTGGGCTGGCTGCCACCGCGCAGGATCAGGTGGCCGTGGGCATTGCCGCGGGTTTGCGTCAGGGCCACCTGGCCTTCGCCGTTGATGCCCAAAAAGGTGTGGGGTTGCGCCGCAGACAGCATGGCGTTGACTGCCACGTCCAGGCTGCCGTCGGTGCCATTCTTGAAACCCACCGGGCTCGACAGACCGCTGGCCATCTCGCGGTGTGTCTGGCTCTCGGTGGTGCGTGCGCCAATGGCGCTCCAGGCAATCAGGTCGCCCAGGTACTGCGGTGTGATCGGGTCGAGCGCCTCTGTGCCACAGGGCAGGCCCATGGCATTCAGTTCCACCAGCAGGCGGCGGGCGATGTGCAGGCCTTCCTCGACGTGAAAGCTGTCGTCCATGCGCGGGTCGTTGATCAGGCCCTTCCAGCCCACGGTGGTGCGCGGCTTCTCAAAATACACCCGCATCACCACGAATAACTGGTCTTGAAGCTCGTCGGCCAAGCCCTTGAGCCTATGCGCGTACTCCATGGCCGCAGCCGGGTCGTGGATCGAGCACGGCCCCACCACCACCATCAGGCGGGCATCTTGGCCTTGCAAGATACGTGCGACGGTGTTGCGCGCATTACTCACGGTGCGCATGGCGGCGTCGCTGGCAGGCACCGCGTCGTGTAATTGCGAGGGCGGAAGCAGCGTTTGCTGCGCCAGCACGTTGAGATTTTCGAAGGCGTTGGGGAAGGTCATGATTTATCGATAAAAATGGGCTCTAGCCCATATTCTAATTGCGCAACCAGCTATATTTATGAAAGTGCTTGGCTAGCCGGCCGTGCCGGCGGGGCGAGTTGGTTGGGCCGGTGGCACAAGCACCCAGGCCTGCAGACCACCACCCGGGCGGGGCGACAGGCTGACCGTCCAGCCGTTGGCCCGTGCCAACGCGCGCACGATGGCCAGGCCCAGGCCGGCACCACCCGTGGCAGGGCTGCGCGAATGCTCCAGGCGGGCAAAGGGCTCAAACATGGCCTCCATCTTCTCGACGGCAATGCCTGGTCCGCGGTCGAGCACGCCCATGTGCAGCACTCCGTCTTCAAATTTCGCCACCAGATCCAGCGGGCTGCCCGGCGCGTAGCGCTGCGCGTTTTGTAGCAGATTGCCCAGTAGGCGTTGCAAGGCGGTGGCTGCCACACTGACGTTGTGCACCGGGCAGTCCAGCCGCACGGGCTGCGACGGGGTGTCAAAGTCGCTGGCCAGTTGCTGCAGGAAATCAGCCAGATCCAGCATGCATGCCGGCTCCTGGGCCAGGCCGCGCGCCAGTGTCAGTACGTCGCCAATCAGCTGGTTCATCTGCGTGATGTCGCGCTCGATGCGGTCGATCAGCGCAGCATCGGGTGCTTCGCGCAGCATTTCCAGTGCCAGGCGCATGCGCGCCAGGGGCGTGCGCAAGTCGTGCGACACCCCGGCCAGCAGCGTGGTGCGGGCACTCAGCAGGTCTTGCACCTGCTGCGCCATGGCGTTGAAACGCCGACTCAAGGCTACCATCTCGCGCGGACCGGTCTCGGGCAGGCGCTGGCCCAGATTGCCCTGGCCAATGTCGGCGCTGGCGGCTTCCAGGCGCGCCAGCGGTTGTGTCAGACGCCGTGCCAGCCACATCGCCACCGCCAGCGCCAGCGCCAGCCCGGCGACCAGGGCGACGACAAAGGCGGTGATGGGCTGGCTGTCCACCCGGTTGTCTGCCAGCCCCACGCTCAGGTAGCCTTGGCCCACCGGTACTTGCGCCCAGTACCAGATGCCGGTGTCGGTGGCCTCGCGGCTCAGGTGCCGCGCACGCTGCAGGCGCTGCGCCAGCGCGTCTTCAAGCAGGTAGAAATACGGCGGGTGCCATTCGTCACGGGCCAGCCCGGGCGGGTCGCTGCGCAGGGCCAGGGCATGTTTGTCAAATAGCTCCACCTCAAAGGCGGCGCGGGTTTGCGGCGGCAACTCGGCCCATGTCTGGGCCGAGAGCACCATCAACCCGGCCAGGTCGTCCGCGGAGCGGCGGGCCAGCGGCAGCAGCACCCAGACGGCAAACACCGCCATCACCAGCAGCTCCATGGCCACAAAGGCCAGCGCCAGCGCCACCGTATTTTGACGCGCCAGGCTGGGCTGCTGGTTCACGCGGCCGCTCCTGTCATGGCGCGCACGTCGCGCATCAGGCGTCGCTGCCTTTCGGGTTGAACAGGTAACCTTCGCCGCGCACGGTGCGGATGTAGGTGGGCGCGGCGGGGTCGGCTTCGATCTTGCGGCGCAGGCGCGTGACCCGGTTGTCGATGCTGCGGTCAAACGGGTCGCGGTCGTAGCCACGCAGCATGTCGACCAGGGTGTCGCGTGACAGCACCCGGTTGGGGTGCGCCACCAGCGCGGCCAGCAGGTCGTACTCGGCGCTGGTCAGGCTCAGTTCAACCCCGTCTTTGAACAGGCGATGGCCCAGCGTGTCGAGCTGGTAGGGACCAAAGCGCGGCAAAGTGGGCTCAGCCAATGGCGTGCTTGGCGCCACCTGGCCACGGCGCAGCAGGGCGCGCAGGCGCGCCAGCAGTTCGCGTGGGCCAAAGGGTTTTGCCAGGTAGTCGTCAGCACCGACTTCCAGGCCAATCACCCGGTCGAGCTCTTCACCGCGCGCCGAGAGCATCAGGATCGGGACCTGTGAGCTGGCACGCAGCGCGCGGGTGAGGGAAAGGCCGTCTTCGCCGGGCAGCATCAGGTCGAGCACGATGGCGTCGGCTGCACGCGTGGCCAGCTCAGCGCGCATGGCCACGCCGTCGGCGGCCACCGCCACCGAAAACCCGTTGCTCCCCAAATAACTGCGCAGTAGCTCAAGCAGGTCGGGGTCGTCGTCGACGACCAGGATGTGGGGTGCGGTCATGGTGTTCATGGTGTGGGTCTGGCGTGCAGTTTAAGGCGGATATCTGGGTTGTAATGGCGCTGGTGCCGCTTTGATGACAGGCTGCGACAAACCGATACACAGCGCGGCCAAACCGACATTCTGATGAGACACCGCTGACGCACCATACACCTACCCGAAAACAATACGACCATGAAAGCCCGTACTTCCATCTTCTCATTGCTGCTGCTGACCGCAGCGACAGGCGCGTTTGCCCAGGTAGCACCCAAGGCGGCTGACCCCAGCCTGCCGCGGCCGCTCAACCTGTCGGTACGCAAACCCGTCGCACCGGTGACAGACCCGGCCCTGCTGCTGCCTGAGTCGGTTACCCCGACCCAGGCCGCACAGGGCGCGGTTGTCGGCGGCAATGAAGATGCAGGTGCAGCGGCGCTGCCCTTTGGGACTGGCTTTGAGAGCCGACAACTGGGCAACGACGCTGGCAGCACCGGAGCAGGTAGCTCTGGCAATGCAGGTGGCGGCAGTGGTGGTGGTGGACGGGGCGGCTCCGGCCGCGGACGTTAGATCTTTTATCAACCTGTTTGGAGTGTCATCATGAAATCGTTCTCTTATCTCTCTATCGCATTGGTCACCACTTTGGCCATCGGCGCAAGCGCTTTTGCACAAGGCCCGGGTGGCGCACGCCAGGGTGCTGCAGCACAAACCCGTTCGGCCACCGCTGGTCAGGCCGGTGTGGGCACGGGCACCGCAACCCATGCACAACTGCACACCCCTGGGACCGGGTTGCTTGATCCGACACTGGCCGTGGGTCGCCAAGGTAGCGCCGGTACACCGCGCGGCATCCATACCCCTGGCACCGGGCTGGTGACGCCAGTCGCCAACTGAGTCCCAGGTACTCCGCGCCTGCCTGGTCACCAGGACAGGTGCCGGGTGGTGGGTCGGGCCGAGTCGGCGCGACCCCAATCGCATTCCTTGAAAGTTAACAATGAAAAAATCAATCCGATCATTCACGCTGGTTTTGTTGGTGGCAGCAGCGCTGGCAGCCTGTGGTGGTGGTGACAGTGACAGCCCGATGAGCGGACCACCCTTGCTGGTGGACGCCGAGGGCAACAGCACCTTTGACAGCACGACCCTGGGCAGTTCGTTGACCGCTTTGCCCATCGAGAGTCTGAGTGCTGCCGAGTCGGCATCGCTGGTGTTTATGCGCGAGGAGGAAAAACTGGCGCAGGATGTCTACACCTATCTGGCCACCGTGTGGGGCGGCCAGACACGCGTGTTTGGCAATATCGCTCGCAGTGAGGCCACACACACTGAGGCGGTGCGCCAGTTGCTGGCGCGGTACGCGCTCGCAGATCCAGCCGCAACCCTGGCTGCCGGGGTTTACGCCAACACCACCTTGCAGGGTCTTTATACCCAGCTGGTGGCAGCGGGGACGCCATCACTGGTTGAGGCACTCAAAGTGGGTGCTGCGATTGAAGAAATCGACATGATCGACCTCAACAAGGCGCTGCTCGACATTGACAACCAGGATATCGTCTTGGTGTACCAGAGTCTGCTCAAGGGGTCCCGCAACCACCTGCGCGCCTTCGTCACCGCGCTGACCGCACAAGGCGTGATCTATGTGCCCCAGTACATGGCGCTGGCCGATTACCAGACCATCATCAATACGCCAATGGAGCGCTAGAGTCCAGTGCTCAAGTCACCCGCACCTGTTACTAAGGCCTCGAGTTTGAGGACGGTTGCCCAATTGCGTGTTGTCATGCCCTTGCCGGCCTTGCCCAGCAAGGCTTCGCCGGCTTTGCTTTGGAGCAGCCCGTTGGGACAGTGCAGGTAAGCCGCTTCATCGCCAATCACCAAACGCTCAGGCGCCTGTACCAGCGGCTCGATGGCGTGCAGGTGCTGCAGTGTCTGGCGGTCCGGTGCGAAGGCCACAAGGAATCTTGCGTGCTCTTCGGAGGGAAGCTGCATTGGATTGGCACGAACGATGGCCGACAGCTCAGCCGCCGATTTGACGATGGCTGTTGGGCTCAGCTGCAGCTGAGTTCGAATCGCCGCACCGACGCTGGCCGCCAGCTGAGTTGCAGACAGATCCTGACTGCGAAACACCGCATTGCCGCTGTTGAGCAATGTTTTGACCTCCGTACAACCCTGGCTTTCAAGGATCGCCTTGAGTGCAACCATCGGCAGTCGATTGCCCCGTCCCACATTGACACCTCGAAGCAACAGGACGAAACGGGGCATGCGCTGCTCGGCCACAGGTTTGGGTTTACGCGTGTGTCAGTGCTTCGTCAAGCAGCTCGATCCAGTGCCGCACCGGCGTGGCGGTGCCGCTTTGCAGGTGGGTGATGCAGCCAATGTTTGCCGACACGATCTGCTGCGGCTTGTCGGCGCCAAAGGTGGTGTCAAGGTTGGCCAGCTTGCGGTCGCGCAGCTGGTAGGCAATCTCGGGGTTGAGCACGCTGTAGGTGCCCGCTGAGCCGCAGCACAGGTGCGGCTCGCAGCCGGTGACCTTGATGTTGAAACCCAGTTCGGCCATGTATTTTTCGACGCCACCGCGCAGCTGCATGCCGTGCTGCAGCGAGCACGGGGGATGAAACGCAATGCGACCCGCTGTCGCCTTGACACGTTCGCGCAATGCCTGACTCAACTCGGGCAGCCATTCACTGATGTCCTGCGTGAGCTCGCTCACCCGTTTGGCTTTGACGGCGTAGGCCGGATCGTCACGCAGGATGTGGCCGTAGTCTTTCACCGTGGCACCGCAGCCCGATGCGTTGATGACAATGCCCTCAACTGCCACCTGGCCCGGCGCAGGTTCGATGTGTGGCCACCAGGCGTCGATGTTGGCGCGCATCTCTTCCATGCCGCCGTGGTGGTCGTTGAGGTGAAACTTTACTGCGCCGCAGCAGCCAGCCTTGGCGGCCAGCATCGTCTCGATACCGGCTGCGTCGAACACGCGGGCGCTGGCGTGGTTGATGTTGGGGCTCATGGCGGGTTGCACGCAACCGGCCAGCATCAGGACCTTGCGCGGGTGCTTGCGTGTTGGCCAGTGTCCTGCGGGCTGTCTGGCAGGCACTTTGTTTTTTAGTGCGGCCGGTAACAGCGGGCGCATCAGCTGTCCCAAACCCAAGGCCGGTGCAAACAGGGGTGAAGGCAGGCCCTGCTTAAGTGTCCATCGAAGTGCGCGCTCACTTGCCGGGCGGGGTACCTGCTCGTCGACCAGTTTGCGACCGATGTCAAGCAGGTGGCCATACTGCACACCACTGGGGCAGGTGGTCTCGCAGTTGCGGCAGGTCAGGCAGCGGTCGAGATGCTGCTGCGTCTTGCGCGTCGGCGCGACACCTTCGAGCACCTGTTTCATCAGGTAGATGCGCCCGCGCGGGCTGTCGAGTTCGTCGCCCAGGAGCTGATAGGTCGGGCAGGTGGCGGTGCAAAAACCGCAGTGCACACATTTGCGCAATATGGACTCGGCGATCAGGCCGTCGGCGCTGCCTTGGTAGCGAGGTGCGAGTTGGGTTTGCATGGCAGTACGTGTTACAGGCCGGGGTACAGACGCCCGGGGTTGAGGATGCCAGCCGGGTCAAACTCAGCCTTGAGCCGGCGGTGCACTGCCATGGTGGCTGCATTTAATGGGCTAAATCGACCGCTAGCGCTTATTTTGTAGGACTCGGTAGCTATAAAAATTGTTGAGAATCCGCCGACGGATTCGGTCAACTCACGCAGGCGCACCTGCGCATTCAGGGGGGCCCATAACCAGCGCTGGCCACCATGCCACTCGATCAGTTGCGGCCAGGGCAAGTCCAACGCCGGTGTGGTTTGCGGCACACTCAGTCGCCACAGGACGTAGTCATCCGCTGGTGCGGTGGTGAAAAAAGGCAGGCGCAGGTCGCGGCACGCGGTCCAGTCGCGGTCGGCCTGTGCTGCGTCAACCATTTTTCCCGGCAGATCCCGGGACATCGTGGCAATCGCAGCGTCCACGGCCGCCGCGGCACCACGCAGCCGCACAAACAGCAGTTCGGGATTTCCGGGGGTGGTGGTGTCTTGCACCCAGCAGCTGGCATTCAGTGGCAAAGGCTGGCCGCCCCAGCGGTGTAATTGGGTCAATGCCCGCGCCTGATCCACTTCGAACACCAGTGTGGCCTGTGCCGGGGCCACTGGCAACACCTTGATCGACACTTCGGTCAAAGCACCCAGGCAGCCCAGGCTGCCCACCATCAGCCGGGTGACGTCGTAGCCGGCCACGTTTTTCATCACCTGACCACCAAAGGTCAGATGTTCACCGCGTCCATTGATGAGCTGCACCCCCAGCACATAGTCGCGCACGCCGCCGGCACTGGCGCGTGCCGGGCCACTCAGACCAGCGGCCACCATGCCACCGACGGTGCCGCCGTCGCCAAAACGGGGTGGCTCAAACGCCAGGCATTGGCCTTTTTCGGCGAGAGCCGCTTCCAGTTCCGCCAGAGGGGTACCGGCCCGCGCGGTGACCACCAGTTCGGTTGGCTCATAAGCAGTGATACCACGCCAGGCGCCCAGATCGAGCAGCTCGCCAGAACAGGGTTCGCCATAAAAGTCCTTGCTGCCTGAACCACGAATGCACAGCGGGGTCTTCTGTGTGGCGGCAGACTTGATCTGGTCGGTAAGGTGTTGCAATGCAGCGTCCATGGTGCTCGCTTTTGAAGATGGGCCAATGGTAGGGCCTGCACGGGCCGGAGTGCTTGAATTTTTTGAACGTCCCTGTTTCTCAAAATTTGCGGTCAGCGTTGGCCCCCGATCCAGCCTGAAAAAAGCAGTGGTGAAGACTCGGGGAGAATTCAGCACTTGAATACAAAAATATTATCCCTACTGCGTGCCAACCGGGCACTGGCCTGGGCTGCGCTTTTGCCGCTCAGCATGGTGTTGGCCTGGCTGTTCACGGTGGTGCATTTGCCTGCGGCGGTGCTGCTGGGGTGTATGGCGACAGGCATCGTTTTTTCAACCCGGGACATCTCCCTGTCGGTGCCGCCGCTCGGCTTCGCGCTGGCGCAGGGGCTGCTGGGCTGCCTGATGGCCGCCAGCATGAACCCGGCGGCGCTGGGACGGGTGGCCAGTGGTTGGCCGGTTTTTTTGCTGGTCTCCAGTTCGGTGATTCTGGCCAGCGCCATTCTGGGATGGATCATGATGCGCCGACAGGTGTTTCCCGGAACCACCGCGGTCTGGGGCTTGGCACCAGGCGCCGCCTCGGCCATGGTGATGATGGCCGAGTCTTACGGTGCCGACGTGCGGCTGGTGGCATTCATGCAGTATTTGCGGGTGGCTGTGGTCACGGCCACGGCCGCATTGGTGGCGCGGATCTGGCTGCCTGCGGTGTCGGTCACTTCTGGCCACTCGGCCGGCTGGTTCTCGGTTCATGATTTCGGGGATGTGGGTGCAACCCTGCTTCTGGCTTTTGGCGGTGCGGTGCTGGCACGCCGGCTGCGCGTTCCGGCCGGGCCACTGGTATTTCCGCTGGTGTTGGGTACCATCCTGCAGGCGGGTGGCTGGCTGATCATCGAGCTGCCTGCGCCGGCCATGGTGCTGGCCTATGCGCTGATCGGCTGGAGTATTGGCCTGCGCTTCACCCGCGCCACGCTGGGGCATGCCTTTGCTGCGCTGCCGCAGGTGCTGGGGGCGATTGCGGCGCTGATGATGGTGGGTGTGTTGCTGGCTGCGGGCCTGGTATTTCTCACGGGAATTGACCCTTTGAGCGCCTACCTGTCCACCAGCCCGGGCGGCGCGGACTCCGTCGCGGTGATTGCCGCCACCAGCGCGGTCGACGCGGGTTTTGTCATGACCATGCAGCTGGCGCGGTTCCTGATGGTCCTGGTGTTTGGCCCGCAGGTAAGCCGATTTGTTGCCACCCGGGCCGGGTGAGAACCTGCAGTGTCCGCTGCACGGTCATGCACAATCCGCAGCATCAACTTGTACTGGCACCTGCCTTGACTGACCATGCGCATCCTGCTTGCTGAAGACGAAAGTGAACTTGCCAATTGGCTGGTGCGCGCGCTGCAGCAGGGCGGTTTTCAGGTCGACTGGGTGAACGACGGGCGCATGGTTCGGGTGTCACTCAAGGCCACCCGTTATGACGCCCTGGTTCTTGACCTGGGTTTACCCGGGCTGGATGGCCATGACGTGCTGGCCGATCTGCGTGAGGCAGACCACCGCTTGCCGGTGCTGATACTGACAGCGCGCGACTCATTGATGGAGCGTGTCAGTACGCTTCGCGAAGGTGCGGATGACTTCCTGGCCAAGCCGTTTGAGCTTGCCGAGCTGGAGGCGCGACTGTTGGCATTGATCCGTCGCGCCCGAGGCACGGAGCATCCACGTCTGGCGTGTGGTCCGCTGAGTTACGACCCCAACAACAAGCAGTTCACGCTCGGGTACGAAGCACTAAGTCTGACGCCGCGCGAGCATGCGGCGCTGCTGGCACTGATCCAGCACAGCGGGGAACCCCTGTCGAAACAGGAGATTCTCGACCGGGTGTTTTCAGACGAGCAGGATGTGCATCCCGAGGCCATCGAGGTGTTGGTGCACCGATTGCGCAAACGTCTGGGGCAAAGCCCGGTGCGCATCAGTACCTTGCGTGGACTGGGATATGTTCTTGAAAGTTCGCCGTGCGGTTGACGGCTTTGCATGCGCTAGGGCTTCGGCAGGCTCTGCTGATGCTTCTGGTACCCGGTCTGCTGCTGGTCGGTGCCGCCGAGGTCTGGCTGACCTGGCGCACGGCTGTCGACGCCGCCAATGCGGCTTATGACCGTTCGCTGTTAGGCGCGATCAAGGCCATGGACAGCAATATTTCAACCGACAGCGGTGGGCTGGCGGTTGAGCTTCCCTATCGCCTGCTGGAGTTTTTCGAGTTGACCGCCAGTGGCCATGTTTACTACCGTGTCACCACCGAAAACGCTCTGGTGGAAATCGGCAACGCCGACCTGCCACTGCCACCCGGAGTGCTGGTGACCGGCCAGGCCCGATTTTTTGACGCCCAGTATTTTGACGAACCGGTGCGTGTGGGTGCCTATGCACGAATGCTGGAGCGCCCATTGGGTGGCCACGGTGCCGGTCAGCGGTTGATTATTCAGGTGGCCGAAACACTGGAGTCGCGCCAGGCATTTACCCAGGCTTTGGTACTGCAGGCGGTGGCGCGCGACGTGATGCTGATGGTGGTGGCCATCAGCCTGATGGTTCTCTCGGTGGCCTGGGCGCTGCGACCACTGGCACGCCTTCGTGGCGAGGTGCAGGCGCGTGCCTCGCAGGATTTACGGCCGATTGATACCACGGGCATACCCGCCGATGTTCAGCCATTGGTTGATGCTATTAATTTTCATATTGAACGCAATCGTCACCAGACCGAGGCACGCCAGCGTTTTGTCGACGATGCCTCGCACCAGTTACGCACACCGCTGACCACGCTGGCCACCCAGGTGGGTTTTGCGTTGCGCGAGGTCGACCCGGCGCAGCAACGGGAGGCGCTGGCCGCCATCAAGGCGCAGTTGGAGGAGACTGTGCGTCAGACCAACCAGATGCTGGCATTGGCGCGTCTGGATGGTGCGGATGTGGCATTGGAGTGCATGGATGTGACCCCGATTGCCGAGGCTGTGACCCGTGAGTGGTGGCCGGAGGCGCGCGCCAATGGCATTGATCTGGGTTTTGAACCCGACGACGGTCCACTGCGCCTTGCGGTGCATGCAGGTTTACTCAAAGAGGCCCTGTCCAACCTGCTGCACAACGCCATTCGTTACACACCTCGTGGGGCGCAGGTCACCGTCAAGCTGCGCCACACAACGACCGAGGGATTTCTTGCCGTGGTTGACAACGGGCCAGGCATGCCGGAGCAGGACCTGAATCGTGCTGGCGAACGTTTTTTTCGCGGCAGTCAGACCACTTTGCCAGGCTCAGGGTTAGGGCTGGCCATCGTGCGCTCGATTGCGGAGCGGTTTGGCGGGGTGTTGCACATCGCGATTGGTCCAAATGGCCAAGGTCTTATCGTGTCGCTGGCGTTGCCGTTGACGCCGATGAACGCAGCGTAATTGCGGGTTTTCCCTGAGGTTTTGGCGTTTTTTCTGAAAGCCGGCCGAAAGCCTCGACTGACTACATTGGGGGCACTCTTGGTCAGGGCTGAACCTTTTGGGTTGGCGTCCTGGCGGTAAAGAGAAACCCTAAAACCTACGGAGAACCCATGAACTTTGCCCTCAAGACCACCTTGATTTCCTTTGTCCTCGCTGGGGTTGCTGCCAGCGCCCAGGCCGGCCCGCTTGACAAGACCGAGTGTATTGCTGCGGCAAAACCCGGTGGTGGCTTTGACTTGACCTGCAAGCTGGCGCAATCGGCATTGCTGGCTGGCAAATACATCACCGACCCGATGCGCATCACCTACATGCCGGGTGGTATTGGTGCCGTGGCCTACAACACCATCATTGCGCAGCGCCCGGCGGAGGCCAACACCATCGTGGCGTACTCCGGTGGCTCGCTGTTGAACATTGCCCAAGGCAAATTTGGCCGCTACAACGAAAGCGACGTGCGTTGGGTATCAGCCGTGGGCAGCGACTTTGGTGCGGTCATCGTGGCTGAAAGCTCGCCGTTCAAGACGCTCAAAGACCTGATTGCTGCCGTCAAGACCGACCCCACCAAGGTGGTGTTTGGCGCCGGTGGCTCCATTGGCAGCCAGGACTGGATGAAAGCTGCATTGACCGCCCGCGCTGCCGGGCTGGACCCCAAGTCGATGCGTTTTGTGGCTTTTGAAGGGGGTGGCGAGGCCATCACCGCGCTGCAGGGTGGCCATGTTCAGGTGTATTCGGGGGACGCCTCGGAAGCCGAAGAACAGATCAAGGGGGGTGCGAAGATTCGTCTGCTGGCAGTGATGTCTGACAAACGCCTGGAAGGCAGCCTGTCCAACGTACCGACCGCCAAAGAACAGGGCATGGACGTGGAGTGGCCCATTGTTCGTGGTTTCTACGTTGGCCCCAAGGTCAGCGATGCGGACTACAAGGTCTGGGTGGATACCTTCAACAAAATGATGGCCACGCCTGAGTTCAACAAGCTGCGCGGTGAGCGTGGCCTGTTCAAGTTTGCCATGACAGGCACCGAGCTGGACGCCTACATCAAGAAACAGGTCACAGCCTACCGTGGCATGGCGGCTGACTTTGGGCTGAACGTCGCCAAATAAGCGGCCCCGATGACCTGGCCCGCCGGGCTGGGTCTTTACCTTTCTCAAGGAGACAAGTCAATGAGCGACCGCATTCTTGGCGCGGTGTGTATTGTCGTGGGCGCAGGCATGGCCTGGGCGGCGCGCGGCTATGTGGCACCCATTTCGTATGAGCCGGTGGGGCCGAGTTCTTTTCCGCTGCTGATGGCCGGGCTGATGGCCGCGGTCGGCGCCTGGCTGGTGGTGCGACCCGGACCCCATGTTTTTGACATGCCCCGCAGCCACCTTTTGCCGTTTGGACTGTCGGTCGGTGCCGTGTTCATCTATGCGGCCTTGTTTCAGTTTCTGGGCTTTACGCTCGCCACCGCGCTGATGGCGCTGCCCGTGGGCATGGCCTTTGGCGGTGGTTGGAAAAAATCGCTGATGGGCGGCGTTGGCTTGGGACTGGCGCTGTACCTGCTGTTTGACAAATTGCTTGATGTGGTGTTGCCAACCGGCCTCCTTTCGTTCATTTTTGGAGGCCGCTGATGGATACCCTGAACTATCTCTTAACTGGATTTGGTGTTGCCCTGACACCGGCCAATCTGATGATCGCCGCCATGGGCGGCTTCATTGGCACCATGGTCGGCATGTTGCCCGGACTGGGGCCGATCAACGGCGTGGCGATTTTGATGCCTTTGGCGTTTGCCTTGCATTTGCCACCGGAGACGGCACTCATCCTGCTGGCCGCCGTTTACATGGGCTGTGAGTATGGTGGGCGGATCTCGTCGATTCTGCTCAATGTGCCGGGTGATGCCGGTGCCATCATGACGGCTCTCGACGGATTTCCGATGGCCAAAAAAGGCATGGCGGGTGTGGCTTTGTCGATATCTGCCTGGAGTTCGTTCGTGGGTTCACTCATTGCGACCATTGGCATTGTTTTGTTTGCACCGCTGCTGGCACGCTGGGCGCTGGCCTTTGGCCCGGCCGAGTATTTTGCGCTAATGTGTTTTGCGTTTGCCTGTATCACCGGGCTGATGGGTGACGCACCAATGAAAGCGGTGCTTGCGGCTGTCATCGGCTTGTCGCTGTCCACCATTGGTCTGGACTCCAACTCCGGCGTCTATCGATTCACTGGCGACAACCTGCACCTGTCGGACGGCATTCAGTTCATCGTGGTGGTGATTGGCGTGTTCTCAATCAGCGAGATTTTGCTGATGCTTGAGTTGCACCACAGCAGTGACGGCATTCTCAAGGTCACCGGACGCACCTTGTTCAGCTTCAAGGAACTGATGTACACCCGCTGGACCGTGCTGCGTTCGGCTGCCATGGGATTCGTCGTTGGTGTGCTGCCAGGTGCCGGGGCAACCATCGCCAGTGCCATGGCCTATTCAACAGAAAAGCGTCTGGCAGGTTCCAGTGGCACGTTTGGTGAAGGCGATATCCGTGGTGTGGCCGCGCCAGAAGCCGCCAACAATGCCTCCGCCGCCGGTTCTTTTGTGCCCATGCTGACGCTGGGTGTGCCGGGTTCGGGCACCACGGCGGTGATGGTGGGTGCATTGTCGCTCTACAACATCACACCGGGTCCAGCGCTGTTCTCGCAGAACCCGACCCTGGTGTGGGGCCTGATTGCATCACTTTTTGTCGCCAATCTGATGCTGCTGGTGATCAATATTCCGATGGTCGGTGTATTTACCCGCGTGCTTCGTTTGCCCAACTGGGTGCTGGTGCCAGGAATTCTTGCGGTCAGTGCGGTGGGGGTGTATTCGGTACATGCCACCACCTTTGATCTGATGCTGATGTCAGCCTTTGGTGTGGTGGGTTTCCTGCTGCGCAAACAAGGCGTTCCGATGGCACCGCTAATTTTGGGCTTTGTGCTGGGCGACATGATGGAGCAAAACCTGCGTCGCGCCTTGTCGATCACCAATGGCGAACTCGGCATCCTGATTGAGAGCCCGATCTCGAAAGGCCTCTGGCTGGGTGCGGTGGCCATGGTTGTGCTTCCGCCTTTGATGAGAATGCTGACTCAGCGCAGGTCTGTCAACGGATGATAGCTGCGATAAAAATAGCGTATAGGGTGCCTTGTGGGGCAGAGCCGACTGTAAGTGTTGGCTCTGCTGTCTTGCTCGGCCCGCTCAGTCTTGGAAGAACTTTACTGGCAAGCCGGGCACGTCAACCCGCATCGACAGAACGGCGCCA
This sequence comes from Rhodoferax sp., assembly GCA_018061265.1. Taxonomy (GTDB): domain Bacteria; phylum Pseudomonadota; class Gammaproteobacteria; order Burkholderiales; family Burkholderiaceae_C; genus Rhodoferax. The sequence goes on from JAGOUM010000017.1 coordinate 38,252, forward strand.
GACAGCGGAAACGCCGCCAGTTCGGCGGCACTGCGGTGGTGGCGTGCCGTGGTGAGGTACAGGGTCTTGAGGTCTTCGCCCCCAAAACACACCATGGTGGGGCATTGCACTGGTACGGGAATTTCAGCCAGTACACCGCCATCCGGTGCAAATTGGCAGACCCGCCGTCCGTCAAACATGGCTACCCAGTAGTTGCCATCCGCATCCACCGCTGCACCATCCGGGCGACCACGGTAGTTGCCGTTGTCGGGGTCTAGCGGATCGTTTAACCAGCCCTCAAGTTTTGGCCGGATGCTGGCAAACACGGTTCTGTTGGCCAGCGTATTGGCTTGCAGGTCATATTCCCAGGCCCAGATGGTGTGTGTGGGTGTGTCCGTCCAGTACAGCCTGCGGTTGTCCGGGCTGAAGGCCAGCCCGTTGGCGGTGCTGGCGGGCTGCTGCGCCGGATCCAGCACACATTGCACTTGGGCCGTGCCGCTGCGGGCGTCCACACAGTACAGTGCCGCATTGGCTTCGGTCCGGGTTTCGTCGAGGGTGCCGACCCAAAAACGGCCTAGCGCATCACATTTGCCGTCGTTGGTGCGATGGTAAGCCGGGCTATAAGGCAGCAGGGTGAGCAGTTCAAGTGGGCCACCCCATTCTTTGGCGCGATAAACGCCGTCGCGCAGCGCAATCACCAGGCCACCTTTGCTGGCCGGTGCCATACAGCCCGGCTCACTGGGCATGGGCCAGGACTCGACCGTGCGCATGTAAATGTTGGCACGCAGGATTTGTTTGCCAGAGATATCCAGCCAATACAGCATCTGCTCCTCGGGATGCCAGAAAGGCGACTCGCCAAGGGCGTAGGTGTCAGTGCTCACGGTTTGCCAGAGCGTGGTTTCGATTGGGATCATGGTATTGGTCGTGAAAAAGTAAAAACAAGCTGATTTTGCTCCTTTGAGAAGTCAAAAAAAACCCACCGGGGCCAAGGCCGCGGTGGGTTAACTCTCAAGGAAACAACTCAGGAGACACACACAACAAAAAAACGATAACAAATCCTTCGTCAGACGTTGTACCTGGCGGCAATGGCCAGGTACAACCTAGGGGTTTAACGGCCGTAGGCCGATTCACCGTGTGACGAGATGTCCAGACCTTCGCGCTCTTGCTCTTCAGTCGCACGCAGGCCAATGGTCAGGTCAACGATCTTGTAGGCCACCACCGACACCACGCCCGACCAGATAACCGTCACCAGCACGGCCTTGGTCTGCACCCAGACTTGCGAGGCGATCGAGTAGTCAGCGGCTGTCACCATGGACGCCGTAACCCAGTCTGCCACGTAGCCAGGGCCACCGAGCGCCGGGCTGTTGAACACACCGGTCAGGATGGCACCCAGGATGCCGCAGACACCATGCACGCCAAACACGTCCAGCGAGTCGTCAGCGCCAAGCAGCTTCTTCAGACCATTCACGCCCCACAGACCGGCAAAGCCCGCCAGGAAACCGATGATCAGCGCGCCGCCGATACCGACATTACCCGCAGCGGGTGTGATTGCCACCAGGCCCGCCACACAACCGGAGGCTGCACCCAGCATGGATGCCTTGCCGCGCATCAGCGCTTCGCCCACACACCAGGCCAACACCGCCGCTGCCGTCGCACCAAAGGTGTTGATAAAGGCCAGGGCTGCAAAACCATTGGCTTCCAAAGCGGAGCCGGCGTTAAAACCAAACCAGCCCACCCACAGCAGAGAAGCACCCACCATCGTCAGCGTCAGGCTGTGAGGGGCCATGGACTCTTTGCCGTAGCCGATGCGCTTGCCCACCATGTAAGCGCCCACCAGACCCGCTACGGCGGCGTTGATGTGAACCACTGTGCCACCGGCAAAGTCGAGTGCACCCGTCTGCCAGATGTAGCCGGCCTTGGCATTCATGGCGTCGACAACGTCTTTGGCACCGTACGCATCCGGACCCATCCAGAACCACACCATGTGGGCGATCGGAGCGTAGCTAAAGGTGAACCACAAGACCATGAACATCAATACCGCGCCAAACTTCATGCGTTCGGCAAAGGCACCCACAATCAGTGCCCCGGTGATGCCGGCGAAAGTGGCCTGGAATGCAGCAAAAACGATTTCAGGAATGTAGACACCCTTGCTGAAGGTTGCGCCGTTGGCAAAGGTTCCGGCAGCGTTGTCCCAGACACCGGCCATGAACAGGCGGTCAAAGCCGCCAAAAAATGCGCCGCCCTCCGTGAATGCCAGGCTGTAGCCGTAAATAAACCACAACACCACAATCAGCGAGAACGTCACCATCACCTGCATCAGCACCGACAGCATGTTCTTCGATCGCACCAGACCGCCGTAGAACAGCGCCAGACCAGGCACTGTCATCAAAATCACCAGCAGGGTGGAGACCATCATCCAGGCAGTGTCACCCTTGTTCGGCACCGGTGCCGGTGCAGCCGCTGCAGCAGGTGCGGCCTCACTTGCTGCAGCGGCTGCGGGTGCTGCGGCCTCTGCCGGCTTGGCTTCGGCGCTTGCGGGTGCCGTTGCAGCGGCTGGGGCGGCTTCAGAGGCGGCGGGTGCGGATTGCGCAATAGACACCGTGCTGCCGAGCAGCAGGCTGATGCCTAGCGCGAGTGACGCAAGAAGTTTTTTCATGATTTTTCCAATCTTTGAGGTACAGCCGACGGGACTGCAGGTGTTTACAGGGCTTCCTTGCCGGTTTCACCGGTGCGGATGCGGATGACTTGTTCAACGGGGTAGACAAAAATCTTGCCGTCACCGATCTTGCCGGTACGGGCTGCCACTTCAATCGACTCGATCACTTGATCAACCAGTTCGTCGGCAACAGCGGCTTCGATTTTTACCTTGGGCAAAAAGTCCACCACGTACTCGGCACCCCGGTACAGCTCGGTGTGCCCTTTTTGGCGTCCAAAGCCTTTGACTTCGGTGACGGTGATGCCCTGGACGCCGATGCCGGACAGCGCTTCGCGCACCTCATCGAGTTTGAAGGGTTTGATAATGGCAGTGACTAGTTTCATGATTTCTCCTGGGCTTGGGGCAAGGGACAGATGGCAGGTAATCTCAGACTCATAATTTCTCCAACTTGGGTCAGACAAGCCTGTAAAGCAGAGTTCGTGCCAAACCTGCGGCGAGTCAGCCTGTGCTGCCAAATACCCACAAGGCATCCGGAATAGGCTAAGATATCTGTATATAAAAACAGTATGCACCATAGTGGTGCGCAAATTTGCTTTGCGACCCGCTGATGTGCACCCATTTAGCGAGGAAATCCTATGAGTCTGTCTTTGGTGCAAAGCCGAGCACTGCTGGGCCTGGCAGCCGCGGCGGTGACGGTGGAGGTTCATCTGGCCAATGGTCTGCCCAGCTTTACCTTGGTCGGGCTGGCGGATGTAGAGGTCAAGGAGGCGCGCGAACGGGTTCGCTCGGCCATTCAGAACAGCGGGCTGGAGTTTCCCAGCAACAAGCGCATCATTGTTAACCTGGCACCGGCAGATCTGCCCAAGGATTCGGGGCGCTTTGACTTGCCCATTGCGTTGGGCATCTTGGCTGCCAGTGGGCAGATTGATGCAACCGCTCTCGCGGGTTACGAATTTGCCGGGGAATTGTCACTTTCGGGCGAACTGCGCCCGGTGCGTGGTGCACTTGCCATGAGCCTGGCCCTGCATGCCAATCAGGTGTTGACCCGCCTTGTGTTGCCGCCCGACAGCGCCGAGGAGGCGGCGCTGGTCGATGGCGCACAGGTTTACCGGGCGCGCCACCTGCTGGATGTGGTGCAACATTTTTTGCCATCGGCCAGCTCAGTGGCCCAGTCCGATGAAGGTCAAGGTGGCTGGACGCGCCTGGACGCAAAACCTGTGGTCCAGTCGGCCTGCTACCCAGATCTCGCTGACGTCAAAGGTCAGCTCGGTGCCCGGCGTGCACTGGAGATTGCCGCCGCCGGCGGCCACAGTGTGCTGCTGATCGGCCCCCCAGGGGCGGGCAAGTCGATGCTGGCGCAGCGTTTTGCGGGATTGTTGCCACCGATGACTACAACTGAGGCCCTGCAAAGTGCCGCCGTGGCCAGCCTGGGGGGCCGGTTTTCTCTGGCGCACTGGATGCAGCGTCCGACCTGTCACCCCCACCATACCGCCAGCGCGGTGGCGCTGGTGGGTGGCGGATCACCACCACGCCCGGGCGAAATTTCACTGGCGCACAACGGTGTGCTGTTTCTTGATGAACTGCCGGAATTTCCCCGCGCTGCACTTGAAGCCCTGCGTGAGCCGCTGGAGACAGGCAGCATCAGTATCTCGCGGGCAGCCATGCGCGCCGAATTTCCGGCCCGGTTCCAGTTGATCGCCGCCATGAATCCATGTCCCTGCGGATACCTTGGCTCAACCCAGGTGCAGTGCCGCTGCACCCCGGATCAGGTGGCACGTTACCAGAGTAAGCTGAGCGGCCCTTTGCTGGATCGTATTGATCTGCATGTGGAGGTGCCGGCGGTGTCACCCGTGGAGTTGATGGCATTGCGCCCAGGTGAGTCCAGCGTGCTGATCCAGCAGCGCTGCATTCTGGCCCGCGAGCGGGCGGTGCAGCGACAGGGCAAAACCAACCAGGCCTTGCAGAGCCAGGAAATTGACGCGCAGCTGCAACTGGAGGATGCCGCCGCAAAAATGCTTAATGTGGCCGCCACACGGCTGGGATGGTCGGCGCGCAGTACCCACCGTGCGCTCAAAGTGGCCCGAACCATTGCGGACCTGGCCGGATCAGCCACCACCAGGGGTGATCACCTGGCGGAGGCCATTCAGTACCGTACCAAAATTTCTCCGCGTTGATCTTGTCGACCATTGGGGTGATCCAGCACAATCTGGCGCATGACAGAACAATATTTCGAAATGTTGTGGGACTGTCCGCAGTGTGATGCCAAAGACCTGCTGAGCAAGACCCACCGGCACTGCCCAAGTTGTGGTGCCGCACAGGACCCTGAGCGTCGCCATTTCCCGCGGCCAGACCAGGAGGTCGAGGCACTTGGCCATCGCTTTGTCGGCGTTGACTGGCATTGCGGCTATTGCGAAGCCCCCAACTCTGCTGCCGCGGCCTTTTGTATCAACTGTGGTGGCCCGCAGGACGGGGCTGCCAAAGTCAAGCTGGTGCAGGAGCCGGCCGCAACAGCGCCATCGGTAGCACCACCACCCAAAGTGCCGCCGCCACCCAAATCGGGCCTGCCCTGGTTCAAGCTGATCCTGATATTTCTGCTGCTGGCGGGTGTCGGCCTGGGGTACCTTTTTTTCAGCAAACACGACGAACAGGTGACTGTGGTTGACAAGACCTGGAACCGGCAAGTTGACGTCGAGCGGTTCATGGCCGTGCGCGACTCGGCCTGGTGTGACGCCATGCCCGCCGACGCCTACCAGATCACACGCAGCCGCGAGCAGCGCAGCACGCGCCAGATCCCCGACGGGCAGGACTGTGTGGATGTGCGGGCCGACGCAGGCGATGGCACCTTCAGCAAACGACAGGAATGCACCCCGCGGTACCGGGAAGAGCCGCAATACGACATGAAGTGCAGCTTTCGCGTGAACCGATGGCGGTTGGCGCGCACCGACCGGCTGGTGGGTGATGCCCGTCTGGCCCCGGCGTGGCCCACGCCCATGCTGGCCAACAACCTGCTTGGCAGCAACAGCCTGGGCGGCGAACGCCTGGGTGCCCGACGTGAGGTTTACAGCGTCAGACTTCAGTCCAGTCAGGGCCGCAGCTGGGACTGCCCCTTGAACGCGCAGTCCTGGCCTCAGCTCGAACAAGGCCAGACCCTGGCGTTGCGCGTGCGGGGCACCGGTGGTGCCGATTGCGACAGCCTGTTGATGCGTCAATGAGCCTGCTGCCGGTGCGACTATTGATGATTGACGTTGCTGGAGCGTGATTGGCTGACCACCTGCCAGCCGCAGGCCGCTACCAGCCGCAACTGGTGCTGTGGCTGTCAATGGGCCAGTTGGTCAGCTGGGGCAGCGTTTTTTACCTGTTTGCCTTGCTGGTGGCCCCACTGGAGCGTGACCTGGGTTTGAGCCGCACCGAAGTGTCCCTGGCATTCAGTCTGGCCTTGCTGGCCGAAGGCTTGGCGGCTTATCCGGTGG
>JAGOUM010000238.1 GCA_018061265.1 Rhodoferax sp.
GTGGTGTGGGTAGATCGTTGATTTCATTGGTTTTCCTGTTCACTTTCAAATCCGGGATTCGTGGCGTCAAACCGTGATCGGTTTCATCCATTGGTGCCAGTAATCGGTGCAATTGGCCGCGACGGCAGAATTTGATCGGCATACCGGTCAACCGGGAAACGAAACACCCCCCGCAAGTTGATGCTCTCCAGCCTGGTGGGCGCAATTTTGCCGATCAGTTCCGGCGGAATCACCTGCCGGCGGTTCGACCAACGATCCAGGACTACCTGCATTTGTGAGGTATTCCAGGCCATCACGATGTTGGCCATCAGACTCAACGCGTCGGCCACAGCCTGCATTTCATCCACGCGCTTGGCCTGGGCCGGGCTGATGCGGCCGGTATAGATGGCGCGTTTGAGGGCATTAACCGCCTCGCCACGATTGAGCACCCGGCGCAGTTCATTGCGGAAGGGGTCCTTGACAAAGTAGTCCGCCAGAAACGCCGTACGCAACAAGCGTCCCAACTGCACACCAGCGTCATAGATCGGATCACCCTGGGCGGCCGAGCCAAATCGCGCCAGTGCTGCCACCGCACTGGCGTGGCCACTCATCACGGATGCTGTCAAGTGCACCAGACTATCCCAATGCTTTTCGATCAAGGCAATGTCGATGTTGGCCTCACACACTGCCTTTATCTCTTCTGGCACCTTGGTACCGCGAGGCACGAACAGGTGTCGCTGCTTGAGCTCTTTCAACCGCGGGCACAGATCAAAGCCCAACAACCGAGCCAGCGCCATCGCAAAGTCGGTGTAGCCGTGGGTGTCCACAGCCAGTTGACTGGTCTCCAGCCGCTCCTGGCGGATGACGCCTTCGATGGCCACGCCCGCCTGGCGCTCATTGAGCACGAACGGCTGGGCGTGGAAGATCCCCCAACGGTCCCGCACGTGGGAGTAAATTCCAATGGAAGGCGTGTTGCGCCGGGGATCGAGTCGGGCCTGCCAAACTCGTTTGGTGGTCTCCATGCTCATCATGTCAGACGACGCCAAATCCGAGCGACCCCAAGTGGCAGCAATCGGGTGGCGTTGCATGAACTCCAACACCGCCTGGCAGGCCTGACTCAGGCGACGTTCGTCCCGCGCCCAGCGCATGGCCTGGCGGATGCTGGTGGCAGACAGTTGCGGGATCATGCGCGCGCACTCGACCGCGGTCAGACTGGTGCCGTGCGCCATGATGCCGGCATAGACCATCAGCAACTCGTCGGTAGAGCGCGGCTCCCGCCCGAGCATGATCCAGCTAAATCGCACCTGAGCGTCAACGGCCAGAATCACTTCTGGTAACTGCACCTCACCAATACGGTGATCCAGAGCTGCCCGTAGCTTGGTCACTTCCGGGTCTTCGTCTTCAGCGGGGAGAGCTGAGAGATGGAGCTCATCGTCGACGCGCAGTGCACCACTGCGCGCCGCCTCGGCCACCGCCTCGACACCGGCAGTTACTCTTTCCAGTAATGGCTTCAAGAATGTGGCCGCCTTGCCTGGCAAGGATAGACGGGCATAGTGCTTCTTGGACTCGTCTTTCCAGCGCTCGTCCGTGAAGAACAAGCGTGCACGGCCCCTGAAGCTCAGACTGTGTTCGATCCAGACCGAGCCATTGCGTACTGCGCGACGCAGTGCAAACAAGGTCGCCACCTCCAATGCCTGAAAGGCCCGCTCCCGGTCTGGACTGGAAATCGAAGCCTGCCAAACCCTTCCCAGAGTAGGGGCCACAACATCGTCGGGCAGCTTTCTGGAACTTTTGAGATAAAACCCTTGCAGCTTGGCCAAGGATTCGATGGCCGGATGCTCGCCAGTGGCCTGCCACGGGAGTTTTGCAATGGCGACGAGCAGCGACCGTACGGGCCGAATGCCATCTATCAAGCCTTCGCGTACCAGGGAGGCCCTGCTCGGTGGTTTACGTTTTTGGGTTTCGGTGACCAATGCTTCAAGACCTGCCCGTAGTTCGGCATCGGGCACGGCAACATTGGCGCTCAAGGCCTCCACTTCACCCAGCAGCGTTTTGTACATTGCGGCCCAGTTGACGGTGGCGGGGACCTCGGCGGCAGCCTGACGCCACAGATCGGCAATCCGGCGTTGCACCATCAAAATCAATTGGTCTGTGGTGGTGAACAGGCAGTACCGCAGAAAGCAGGCCACCTCCACGGTGCGCGCTGGCTCCTTGATCTTGGCTCCGGCAGATGGTGGCCTGGAGACCAGTCGGCGCGCGTAGCGGCGCAAAATGAGATCGGGGATGTCTGCGAGGTGTTTATGAACGTCCAGCGCGTACAACAGGTCGATGCGTTCCAGTACCTCGCTGATTTGGCGGGTTGAGTGCTTGGCCGGTGCTGCCCACAGCCAGCTTTGTTGGGTTTGCCCATCTGGGCGCAGTTCTGCCACCGTGGTTCGCCACCGATCAAGGGTTGCTGCATCGACGCTGGCGGCGATGGCGGCACCTGTTTCCGCCTCGAGCTGGGTGAGTGCGCTCGCAATCAAGGACCGGATGGCTCGCTCGTGCACGATCACCAGCTTGTTTTTGTACAACCATTGGCGGGCTCTCACCAGCAGTTGATCGCGGTCGGCGCAACGGGCCACTTCGTCCCGCAGTTCACGCACCAGGGAGCGGCGTTGGTGCTCACTCATCCAGCGAAAACCCAGGACCGTGCAGGCCAGCTGCTGGTGGTCAAACAGCGTCTTTTCACGGCCATACAGTGTGCGCAGCGAAGCCACATCAGGGGTGGCAATGCCAAGTTCCTCGCTCAAGTGGCGCCATAGGACGACGGGAATCACCCGAAACGCATAAAGCAAGCGGCCACTCATGCGCAGGAAACCGATGTGTAGCGCCAAGCCCAGCTTGTGGGCGTCACCGCGGCGCGCGCTGATTGCCTCGCGCTCAGCACCATCGAAGCTGAAAAACGCCTTCATCTCGAAGTCGCTGATATCGCGGGGCAGCTCGTGCAAGCCCAAAAACGTCGTCTGCCAACCCTGCATCGTGAACCTCAAAAGTGGGAGGCCACGATACCCGTTTGGAAAGTGAACAGGAAAACCAATGAAATCAACGAACTACCAACACCACCCCCGCGCCAGTGCTGGGTTTGCGTACCGCCAGTTATTGCACTGAAAACGAGGGGACCCC
>JAGOUM010000101.1 GCA_018061265.1 Rhodoferax sp.
GACGCTAACAGGCGATTCAATTGCAGTTGCATTGACTGGCCCCCCGTGCCCCAACAAATCACCGCCCAGCATCCCGTGCGGCGCTGGACTACGGGTGCTGTTTGAACTTACAAATCGGAAGCGTATGAGGCATCGATCCGTCGCATTGCTTCATTTACAGGGGAAACAGTTTCATGCAGCAAACGACAGGCGAATCGACAGCTCAATCAAAATGCATCGACAGGCGCAATGACGGGTGCATCAATTCACCAGCGGCGTGGAAGTACCCGGCCTTACGCGAGTATTTGTTCGCATCGGACTCTGTCGAATGTGTTAACGAGCACCACAGGCGACGGGACATTTGTGTCAGTCGCTCTGACAGGCGAATCGACAGGTAAACCAAAATGCTATGACAGGCGCATCGACAGACGAATCAACTTCAAGCATCCAAGGTTGACAGGTAACCCGACAGGTAACCCGACAGGCGAACCGACAGCAAAACCAAAACACAACGACAGTCGCAGTGACAGGCGAGTCAATTCAATAGCAGCATGGGAGGAGGGCAAGACTCACTGTGCAGGGTAAGGGCCTTGTGCCCACGTCCTTTGCGTTGCAAAAAACGTGGCATCGGCCCCCTGCTCAGGGCGTTGCCCCGAGACCCAAGTCAAACGGCCGATTCGCGCTTCGCTTGACTCACAAGGCATCTGGTGTCAATCATGATGATATCGACCAAGCAAAGCGGCTTGCATTCAGACTTCGAGAGCGCAGGTTGATTCCATGAAATGCGGGCCTCAATACCGGGTGGTGTCGCAGGGGCGTAGTCGATAATGACCGTTCATATGCCGATTGGCGTAGCTTTCAGCGTAGATTTTTTTGAAAAACACTATTCTTTATTGGAGAAGCTACCCCGGCATCATGGGTTTGCCGTTGTTTGAAACATCCAATCTCCTGCGCGAAATGGGCTGTCTGCCCTGACACCTTACAAAAAATACGCATATGCAAGAAGACATTTTGATCAATTGGGCACCGCAAGAGACCCGTGTGGCGCTGGTGGAGAACGGCGTTTTGCAGGAGTTGCATGTTGAGCGCACCCTTGAGCGCGGGCTGATGGGCAATGTCTACCTCGGCAAGGTGGCTCGGGTGTTGCCCGGAATGCAGTCCGCATTCATCGATATCGGGCTGGAGCGAGCGGCATTTCTGCATGTGGCCGATGTCTGGCACCCGCCAGTTGAGGGTGAAACCCTGTCGGCAGCACGCAGCAATGCCAGCCTGACACCCATCGAAAAGCAGGTCTTCGAAGGACAGAGCCTGATGGTGCAGGTCATCAAGGACCCGATTGGCAGCAAGGGTGCGCGCCTGTCAACACAGATCAGCATTGCAGGGCGCATGCTGGTGTTTTTGCCGCAAGATGATCACATTGGCGTGTCGCAGAAGATCCCGTTGGCGCAACGCGATGAACTGCGCAAGCGTCTGCAACAACTGGTGGGCGAACAAGGCGGTGGCTTTATTTTGCGTACCAATGGGGAAGATGCATCGGATCAGGAATTGTCCGACGATATTGGTTACCTGCGCAAAGCCTGGAAGCGCATTCGTGAAGCCTCGCTTCAATTGCCTTCAGCATCGTTGCTGCATCAGGACCTGAGTTTGCTGCAACGGGTTCTGCGTGATCTGGTCGGTGAATCAACACAATCCATCAAGGTGGATTCACTTGAGCAGTTCCAGGTGCTGAAATCTTTTGGCCAGGAGTTCATGCCGACGGCAGCGCAAAAACTGCAGCACTACAAGGGTGAGCGGCCAATTTTTGACCTCTTTGCCATTGATGAGGAAATTGCCCGGGCCTTGGGTCGGCGGGTGGAACTCAAGTCAGGTGGTTATCTGATCGTTGATCAGACTGAAGCACTCACGACGGTTGATGTCAATACCGGTGGTTTTGTGGGTGCGCGCAATTTTGATGACACCATTTTCAAGACCAACCTCGAAGCGGCGCAGGCCATTGCACGCCAACTGCGTCTGCGCAATCTGGGTGGCATCATCATTGTGGACTTTATCGACATGGTTCGTGAGGACCACCGCGAGGCTGTGTTGTCTGAAATCCGCAAGCAGCTCGCGCGCGACCGGGTCAAGACCATGTGTGGTGGTTTCTCGCAACTCGGGTTGGTGGAGATGACGCGTAAACGCACGCGCGAGTCACTGGCACATATGTTGTGCGAGCCTTGTCCAACATGTGAGGCCAGAGGTATTGTCAAAACAGCGCGCAGCGTTGCCTATGACATTTTTCGGGAAATCCTGCGCGAGGCCAGGCAATTTAACCCACGGGAGTTCAGGGTGGTGGCGTCACCCAAGGTGATCGAGCTGTTTCTGGACGAGGAAAGTCAGCACCTTGCCGGATTAAGCGAATTTATTGGCAAACCTGTGTCTTTGCAAAGTGAGAGTGCCATGGGTCAGGAGCAGTATGACATCGTGTTGTTATGACTCCTTGTTAACTTAATCCATAGCAAACATCTGTTTTACAGCATGCGCTGGAGGCATATTTCGTCAATAATTGCCAACAGCTAGGCCACCAGTTTGAAATGCCGGCGGCTAAAGTCCAGGCCGGTTAAACGTTCAATTTTTTGTAGCCAATGGTGCCGCCTTTCACGTTTGCTGGGGCGGTAGTCGGGGTCGATGTGTAATTCATGTTCAGCGCTGCTGTCCAGCCAGCCCTGCACGATCTGAGGATGTGTCCCTTCGAAACGCTGGAGTGCCCGCGCATCAAACTGGCTGTAGCGGATATTGGCCGCTGGAGTGCCCCAGTACTTGCTGACCTGGGTGAGTTTCTTGTTCATGTCCTCCACCCGCCGGACCCAGCCGTAATGAAAGATATGTGCATTGGCCAGCGCTGCACGCGGATTGCGCGGACGTTTGTGGCTGCTGGTCACCAGCCAGTATTGCCCGTCCGGCGCATAGCTGCGGATGGTATTGCGGATCAAACGGCACTCACGTCGGTACCAGGCCGGACTGACGGCAATCCAGTCACAACTGCCATAAAAATGATAGTAGTCAAACACCAGCGCCTCAACGGCGGGGTTGGGGTGATGGTGCTCCACACTGGCACGGATTTTGGCGAGCTCGTCTTCGTGCACCACCTCATCACCCTCAAGATAAAACGCCCAATCGCCGGTGCAGGCGTACTGGGCGATCATTTTCTGCTGGGCATAGACAAAACCACGGTCGGCCATGCGGTCATTCCAGATGGTCTCAATGATGCGGATTTTCGGATCACCAATGGCTCGGATCTGTGCCAGGGTGTCGTCACTGCTGTTGCCCGCGGCAATCACAAACTCGTCCACCAGGGGTAACAAAGACCGGATCGACGCCTCAAAACAAAAATTGAGGTCGACACCGTTGCGGATAAAGGTAAAACCGCTGATCGAGACTGACATAGGACAAGAAGCTTTGGTTATCAGGCATCTGCCTGGGTGGGTTCAGAGTGCAAACCCATTTGATACAGGCGTGCATAGTGGCCATTTTGCTGCATCAGTTGTGTGTGTGAACCAATCTCCACGATCTGGCCCACATCCATCACCACAATTCGGTTGGCCCGCTGTACAGTTGACAGGCGGTGTGCAATCACCAGCGTGGTGCGGTTTTGCATCAGATTGTCCAGAGCGCTTTGCACGGCGCGCTCAGACTCGGAATCCAGAGCAGATGTTGCCTCGTCCAGTATCAAAACCGGCGCATCTTTGTACAGTGCACGAGCGATTGCCAGCCGTTGTCGCTGGCCACCCGAAAGTTGCATGGCGTTGTGGCCGACCTGTGTGTCGATGCCCTGTGGCAAATCCTGCACAAAAGTCTGTAGATGCGCCGCCTTAAGGCAGCTCATGACTCGATTTCTGTCAATTTCCTGACCCAGGGCGATATTGAAGGCGATGCTGCCACTGAGCATCACCACATGCTGGCTGACCAGGGCAAACTGGCGACGCAGGGAGTCGAGTTGCCATAGCGCCAATGGGTGGCCATCGAGGCTGATGGTGCCGCTGCTTGGCTCCAGAAAACGCGGCAGCAGGTTCACCAGCGTGGTCTTTCCCGCGCCAGAGGCACCCACCAGGGCGACCGTTTCACCGGGATTGACATCCAGACTGATGTTTCTGACTGCAGGTGCCGCGTCATCACCAAACTGCACGCTGACCTGGTCAAAAATGATATGCCCCTGGCATCGTGGCATGTCAAACCTACCTTCACACTCACTTGGCGTTGTCTCGATCAGTGTCAGGCCACGCTCAATGGCTGCCAGCCCCCGGGTGATTGGACTAGCCACCTCTGACAGGTGTTTGATCGGGGCAATCAACATCAACATCGCGGTGACAAATGCCGCGAATGCACCCACCGAGTTCTGGTTGCCGGTGCTTTGAACCAGCGCCATGGCGATTACCGCAGACAGCGCCATCGCGGCCAGCATTTGTGTCATGGGTGTCATGGCAGCGGAAGCGACCGAAGATTTGATCGACAAATTGCGCAGCGCGTGGCTCAGTGCACTAAAGCGTTGCAATTGATCGGCTTGCGCCGCATGCAGGCGGATATCGCGGTGCGCCAGAACATTTTCTTCGACCACATAGGCCAGTTGGTCGGTTGCAAGCTGGCTTGCCTTGGTCAGCTTGTACAACCGTGCCGACAAAGTCCGCATCACTAGGGCGACTGCAGGAAACAATAGCGCCACGACCAGCGTGAGCCTCCAGTTCAGAATCAGCAAATAGCCGACCAAAGCGGCCAACGTGAAGCTGTCTTTGATCAGTGACATGGCGGCATTGGTGAGCATGGCCGAACCCGTTTGCACTTCATAAACCAAAGTGTTGGTCAGGGCGCTGGAGGATTGAACACCGAACAGCGGCAGCTCTGCGGTCAACAACTTGCTGAACATTGCCTGTCGCATTCTCAGCAGACCCGCATTGGTGAATTTGGCCAGTGCGTATTGGGCAACAAAACCCGCCAGGCCCCGCAAACCAAACAGACCCAACAAGGCCGCAGGAACCAGCCACAGGTTAAAACTGCCCTGATTAAATCCCTTGTCCAATAGCGGTTGAAGCAATGCCGGAATCAATGGTTCAGTCAAAGCCGCGACGATGGTGGAGGCCAGGGCGAGAAGCCAGAATATCTTGGCTTCGCGGAAGAAGGGCCAAATACTCCTCAATCGGGCAAAGAAGGCGGCTACAGACTGCATGGTGGTCTTCAGGTATTGAGCTGATCAAGCCATGCCAGTTCGACGGGAGACCATTTGGCTTCTAACGCGATCAAGCTGTCGAAGTCGGAAAATTTTGGGTATTTTCCCTTTGCTGTCAGCCGGATGAAATGGTGGTTGAAAGCATCGAGACAAATGTGCATGGGTTTGATGTCACCCATCGACAATGCCCGAGCCTTGGTGCGCAAATAAAGGTCAAAGTCTGCGGCCTGAATGCGCTCATCCCAGCGACCGATCTTGGACAGTGCCGACCTTTGGATAACCACTGTATTGCCGACAAACCCTTCCTTGATTTGGTGGCGAAAGGTCTTGGCACGACGCTGCGAAAAACTCTCCCAATCGCCATACATCCAGCGATGCATCCAGGTCAGGGTGCGACGCTGAAAACCGAATACGCCAAGCAGGTTCTTGATCTTCTGCCAGCGACGCTTGAGCGCGCGTGTAGCTTTTGCATTCTCAACCTGTTCAATACCACAGCAGGTGGCCACTTCAAGTCCATTCATCATCATGTTCTCAAGCAACACTTTGTCCCAATGTGGGGCAACCACAATGTCGTTGTTCAGGAAACACAGCCAGTCGTAACTCGCAATTGCGATGCCCTGGTTTTGACAATGAGGGTAGGAATAGTTGCCATCGTTTTGAATGATTCGGGCACCGACTGATTCAAAAAATTCACGACTGCCATCATGTGAACCATTGTCAATAATGATCAGCTCAAACGGATGGTATGTGTATCTTTTCAGATTTTCCCAATAAATTTCGTTTGCTGCACGTTGACAATAAATTGCAGTAATGATGCTGATCATAGTGAGCTGTCTCTGTCTTTTGGTCCACTTAATAGTGCGCAACTCAGGACAACGAAGGCCAATCCAGTCGTGTTATCTGTAAAAAAAGAATTGGCCAATGTCGAGATACCCATTCCAAACAAGAGCGAATACAGAGTCAATTTCCATGGTAACAATAAATGGCGACCTTGCCAAGCGGCAGCCACAAGCAATCCAATCAATAGAAGACCTCCCGGAATTCCCAGCTCAACACTCAACAGTAAATAATCATTGTGCGGGTTGTCTGACAGCGGCGCATGAAGTTCTGATGCTGGTAGTTTTTTGTATTCCGTCTTGAAACTGCCTGTACCATGTCCGAAAACTGGACTTTCCAATATCAGTTGTGTACTGGCTTTATGCCAGGCCAGTCGCATACCGATCGGCGTGTTGGCATTGCCACTGGTATATGCACGCATATCAGACTCGGCATTGGCAACGCCGTCTTCAAATGAAGGTGAGAATCGGGGAACGATCACCGCCAGTATCAAGAGAATGCCCACAAGCATGGCAAAACCACGACGCCAGTTCCACATGAGCAAAATCAGTGACAGCATACATAAAAAAGCAATCTGACCTGTTCTTCCGGTAACCAGAAACAATATATCAAAACCAGCAATCGCAATCAGTGTGAATAAAATATAACTTTGCGCTGAAGTCAATCGCTGTGTCAATACTATTGATAATAATCCTGATGCCATCAAAGCAGTGTAAAAATTATGGTAAGTATGTGTTTTAAATATAAACCAATCGCCCGGAAGTCCTTTATAAATAGGATAATCAAAGGCAGCAGATATACACGACAGCAAAACCACAATCAAACCAAGAATACCAAATGAAACTAAAACATAGTTACGAAGAAAATCCTTTGAGAATATAAACAACAACAGCGGTATAATATAATATGCACGCATTTTCCAAAAAAAACGCCAAGCTGCCTCGGCGTCTGACGATGTCCAGAGCGTACCCAGCGCCATATAAACACCCAACATTACGCCCATCAATGCGAAGGGTTGAAGAAAAAAATTTCTAGACTTCTGCCAACTCGGTGTACTCAATAGAAAAACCAGCAGCAACAATGCGGCCCCAATGTTCTGACCGGCGGTAGAAACAGGTATGGCGGCGCCGGACAGCGTGGCGGCCAGAATCGCCAGTTTATTGACATCGGGTGTGGAAAACGCCATCTCGCTATTTTTCAAATGCGCATTGGGAGAACATTCTCAATTCAGAGCCAAGTTGCAAAACGAGCGGTGTTTCAAGGGTTTGCCCGATTTGCCATGAAAATAGCGACCTGCAACTGCGGTTTAAGTGAGGAATTTTACATTGCATGGCTTGAGCGTTATTGTTATTACCTACAACGAAGCGGCCAACATCGAGGCTTGTTTGCGCTCGGTCTCGTTCGCGGATGAGGTGATCGTACTTGACTCGGGAAGCACTGACACGACCTGTGTTCAGGCGGCTGCACTGGGAGCCCAAGTCCACCACACAACCGATTGGCCCGGATTTGGCGCGCAGAAGAACCGTGCGTTGGCGCTTGCCACCCAGTCTTGGGTTTTGGCCATCGATGCGGACGAGCGTGTGACACCGGTCCTGGCTCAACAGATCACAAGTGCTTTGGCAGCAGACAAACACCCAGCCTATGAGCTGTCACGTCTGACCCAGTTTTGTGGCCGCTGGATTCGGCACTGTGGCTGGACCCCTGACCGGGTTTTACGCCTGTTCAAGCGTTGCAGCGCCGAGTTTTCCTGTGATCTCGTTCATGAGCGTGTTGTCCTGAAGAAGGGCGACGCCGGGCGACTTTCGGAGCCACTGTTACATTTCAGCTACCCCACACCTTCGCACTATTGGCGCAAACTCGAGTCATACAGCCAGGCTTGGGCCAAGCAGCGTCATTCGCAAGGGCAAAAAACCACCATGCTGCGGGCTGCAGTATCCGGGGTGGTAGCATTCATCCGCAGTTATGTGTTCAGGCTCGGTTTTCTCGATGGGGCGATGGGTTTTGCAGTGTGTGCCATGCAGGCGCAAGCGGCTTTTGGCAAGTACTTCGCTCTGTACTGTTTACAGCAAATTAATGATGACTCGAATCCTTCGTCGAACCCTTGAGACTCTCGGGCAGGTTTTTTTGTATCTCGTGATCGCCTCGACGGCCCATGCCCAGTTTCGCGTGGATGTGTCAGGGGTAGGGCTGACTCAGGTTCCAATCAGCCTGGTGCCTTTCCGCGGACAAGCCGTGTCGGGCCAGCCGATTTCGCAGATCGTGCTGGCCGATCTTGAGCGCAGTGGCCAGTTTCGCGCCGTCGATGTGGCCATGGGCAGTGCCGACGAAGTGACCACACCCAATCTGTCGATACCCAGACAAGCAGGATCTGATGCGCTGATTCTTGGCAGTGTCACACCTTTGGCCGACGGTCGGATGGATATTCGCTTTCGGCTTTGGGACGTTGTCAAAGCTCAGGACCTCGGTGGCCAGAGTTACACCGTCATGGCCGGTGAAGTCCGCTTGGTTGCTCACCGCATCGCCGACTACGTCTACGAAAAGCTCACCGGCGACAAGGGGGTTTTTTCCACCCGCATTGCCTATGTCACCAAGTCTGGAAAAGTCTTCAAGTTGTGGGTCTCCGACGCGGACGGTGAAAACGCACAGGCCGCCTTGACAAGCGCCGAACCCATCATTTCACCAGCTTGGTCACCGGATGGAAGCCAGTTGGCGTATGTGTCCTTTGAATCCCGCAAACCAGTGGTGTACGTCCACAGTGTCAGCACCGGCAAACGTCGACTCATCGCTAACTTCAGGGGTTCGAACAGTGCTCCGGCCTGGTCGCCAGACAGCAAGAATTTGGCAGTCACCCTTAGCCGAGACGGTGGATCCCAACTTTTTCTGCTGAGTTCTCAGGGTGGTGAACCACGCCGCCTGACGCAATCGAGCAGTATTGACACCGAGCCAGTTTTTTCGCCGGATGGTCGAATGATCTATTTTGTCAGCGACCGGGGGGGAAGCCCTCAGGTCTACCGTATGTCGGTGGCTGGCCAAGGTATTGAGCGGGTCACGTTTACGGGTTCTTACAACATTTCGCCAGCGCTGAGTGCTGACGGCCGGTGGATGGCTTATATTTCCCGGGTTGGTGGAGTATTCAAGCTTCAGGTGATGGAGCTGTCAACAGGTTCCTTGCGCGAACTCACCAACACAACAGCGGATGAAAGCCCAAGTTTTGCACCCAACAGCAAGCTGTTGATGTATGCCACCCAGCAACAGGGTCGTGAGGCTTTGATGACAACAACACTTGATGGCAAGGTAAAGGCAACCCTCGGTGGGCAAGCTGGCGAGATTCGAGAGCCTGATTGGGGCCCTTTTTTTAGACCATGATTTGAAGGAGTAATGAACATGATGAAATTTCTGCTGTCGTGCTGTTTGGCGCTGACATTGGCGGCTTGTGGCACCTCGGTTCCATTGTCTGAGGTGCCGGTTGCCGATGGAACCGTCAAGAATGTTGCTGGGAATACACCTCTGGTTGCCGACGCGAGTGGTGTGGTTGCAAATAACAGTGTGGCCCAAGTCGAAGTTGGCAACCGGGCAGGCGATATCGCTTCACCAGCGGGAGCAAACGTCGTCTATTTTGATTACGACAGTTACGTCATCAAACCTGAATTTCAGGCCATCATCAGCGCGCAAGCAAGGTCTATAAAAAGTAAACCTGCCCGAAAGGTGGCCATCGAGGGGCACACTGATGAAACTGGCGGGCGCGAATACAACCTGGCGCTGGGTCAGCGGCGTGCCGAGGCTGTTGCCAGCGCACTGGTTATTTTGGGTGTACCAGCGTCACAACTGGAGTCTGTGAGTTTTGGCAAAGAAAAGCCAGCAGTTGCTGGAGTGGGCGAGGCGGCGTACTCTAAAAACCGCCGTGCTGAAATTCGCTTGCAATAGTTGGGAGTGCTGCATATGCAACTGCGGTTTCCTGATAAGTTGGCCTTCGCTTTGGTTGGGCTGACTATTTGCTCTGGCGCTCAAGCCGCGTTCTTTGAAGATGATGAGGCGCGTAAGGCAATTCTTGATTTGCGCCAGCGTGTGGAGTTGATCCGTGCGGAGGTAGATCAGGTTCGGAAAAGTGTCACCGATGAAAACATCCCGGTGACCAAGGGCTTGTTCGAGCTACAGCGCCAGATCGAATTGCTGCGGGGTGAGATTGCCGCCATGCGGGGCGCTGGTGAGCAAACCACGAAAGATCTGGCAGACATTCAAAGAAACCAGAAAGATCAGTTTCAGACTCTATCGGACCGAATTAGCAAACTGGAACCGATCAAAGTCAATGTCGACGGGGTCGACTTCGTCGCAGACCCGGCCGAGAAACGTGCGTATGAATCAGCTTTGGCAGTTTTTAAGAAAGGTGACTTTGCCACATCACAAAACTTGTTTGCAGGTTTCATCGGACGATATCCCGGAAGTGCTTATGTGACCCCTGCTTTGTTCTGGCTGGGCAACGCACAATACGCAACGCGCGACTACAAAGAGGCGATTGTGAACTTTCGAGCATTGATTGCCAGAAGCCCGGACAACACCCGTGCGCCAGAGGCGGTGCTGTCGATTGCGAACTGTCAGTTGGAGCTCAAGGATGTCAAGGCTGCCAAAAAAACACTGGCTGATCTCATGAAAGCCTATCCCGACACTGAAGCGGCCAATGCCGCCAAGGAGCGGCTCGCAGCGCTTTGATTGGGATCTGCTGAGACCCACATCCTATGTCCATTGACCGGCGGTTCGGATCCACGGAAAGACTTTTTGGTCTTGCCAAGTCGGAAGTGATCAAGAACTCGCATGTCGCGGTCATCGGCATCGGGGGCGTCGGATCATGGGCCGTCGAAGCTCTTGCAAGAAGCGGCGTCAGAAAATTGACACTGATCGATCTTGACCATGTGTCAGAGTCCAACATCAATCGGCAGATTCATGCCATTGAGTCAAGTCTCGGACAAGCCAAAGTTCTGGCGATGCGCGATCGAATCCACAGCTTTTATCCACAATGTGCCGTAGGCTGTGTTGAGGAGTTTGTTGATTGGCGGGCTTGCACTGACTTTCTTCCAAAGGATGTGTCGGCTGTCATTGATGCCTGTGACCAAGTCAAGGTCAAAACAGCCCTGGCGGCGTGGGCAGTCAAGGCAGGTCCTGTTTTTGTGATGGCAGGCGCCGCCGGTGGAAAACGCATTGCGCATATGGTTGATGTAGGCGACCTGGCGCAAGTCACACATGACCCATTGCTCGCCAAGGTGCGCTATACACTCCGCAAGGAATTTGGTGCGTCCCGCGATGGGAAAAAAATCGGCATTTCATGTGTTTTTAGCAAAGAGGCTGTGAGTCCGCCTGAGACTGCATGCAGCTTTGAAAATGATGGTTCTTTAAACTGCCATGGATACGGGTCTCTGGCAACAGTTACCGCAAGCTTTGGTCTATGCGCAGCGGGGCATGTCCTGAATCGACTGGGATCGTAAACGGCGAGGCCATCATGAAAAAACGAAAGCCTGCTATGAGTTAACAAGCAGGCTCTTTATATAAGGTGGGCATGATGGTGGGATGTGCGGGGATCGAACCCACGACAAACGGATTAAAAGTCCGAAATATTGAACTTATATGAATTTATATGGACTGGCAACGAGTTCATAAGCCATTGATTTGTAATGAATTGTTGTCCAT
>JAGOUM010000239.1 GCA_018061265.1 Rhodoferax sp.
TTTTCCCGCCGCCCAAAGGCCCGGACACGCCCGAGTCGATGGCCGAGCCCCTGATCGTGCCGCTGGCCATACCCGCCATTGCCGGGCCATCGGCGCTGGCCACGGTATTGCTGCTGGTGTCGCAAGCACCTGAAAAACGGCTGGAGTGGATTGCCGCGCTGTGTGTGACGATGACGGTTAGCGCCGTCGTGCTGGTGCTGGCTGAGCGCATTCAACGCGTTGCCGGTGACCGCTTTGTGGTGGCGCTGGAGCGGCTGATGGGTCTGGTGCTGGTGGCACTGTCGATCGAGATGATGCTGCGCGGCATCAAGACCTTTGTCAAACAGCTGGCCGGTGCCTGAGTTTCCTGTCAATCGCCGCGCCGGGCGGACTCAAGCGCCACCACATTTTGGGTGATGCCACCAAACACGGACATGCCGTCACGGCCTTTCATCTCGATCAACACCGTATCGCCCGCTGCCAGCCAGGGTGTGGTTGCTGTGCCGCCTTGCGCCAGTTCCTGTTTGCGCCGCGCGCTCAGGCTGGCATGGCCGAGACCCTTGTCTGAGTGGCGCACCTCACCCATACACACAATGGCACCTGCGCGCACTCGCCGATGTTGACCCAGCGCCGCAATCAGTTCACCCGCGTGCAAGTGCATGCCCTGCCCTGCATCCAGCACACCCAGCTTGCGTCCGTTGTGGCTGCATTGCAGCGTCAGATTCAGCCGCCCCTGCTGCCAGGCACTTTCGCCACCTGACGCCAGTTCATCCGGTGTCACCGCCACCGGGCTGAACGCACTCTGCACCATGGTCGACCAAGGGTTGGCCACCGGTGTCGGCCCGGACGGTTCAGCAAAAACGCGCGTGTGATTCACCAGCGTCAGCAGCCGCACCGACTCCAGTGCCTGCAGTGGCGAAACACCCACGGGCACGTCACCCGTCAGCACCGCCCAGCCCGCCGCGAAGTCGGTCACCTGCGTGGTCCGGGGCAAACACAGTGGGGCCGTCGGCCCCGCCAGCTCGTCTGAAAACCCGAGCACCGTGGCGGCATTGGCATCTTCGACCCCCGTTGGCGCGCGGTAGGCATCTGCCAGCGCCAGCAGATGGGCTCGCGGCAAGGGGGCCATACACAGTCGCACATCCAGCGGGAACGCATGGCGCGCCTTGCCGTGGTTAAGTGTGTCGTACAGGTCCTGCAACTGTGGGGCCATGAAGTTCCAGTCGTCCAGCACCTGTTGCAGATGGTCGGCAACACCCGTCGCATAATGCGCCGTCGTCAGGTCACGCGACACCACCACCAACTGGCCATCGCGGGAACCGTCGTTCAAACTTGCAAGTTTCATGGTCAGACTCAGTCAGGGAACATCAATTTTAGTGGACACAGCCCATCGCCCCACCTGGCGCAACCCGGTCATCCTGGCGCTTGGCGCCCTGGTACTGCTGGCGCACCTGGGCTTGTTGCAGTCCATGCCCTTGGGTCTGAGTGCGGCCAGCCAGCGCAGCGACGCGTCGCTAAGGTTTGTCACCCGCAGCATCACACCCGAGCCCGAACCGGCAAGCGCAGCACCGACGCCACCCCGGCGCGCGACGGCAATCAGGCCGGTTGTGCCACGAACCAAGGCACCAGCACCACCTGAGCCAATCACTGACGCCCCGCCCGCGCAGCACTTACCAGGCAGCGAGGTGGCTGACAGCTCCGTTGAAACCCTGGCCGTCGCCGAGTCACAGGCCGCACCTGAATCACAGGTCTTCGCCCCGGCTGAATCAGCGGTGGCCAGCGAGCCCGCCACGGAACCCAGCATCGAGCCCATTGCAGAACCCGCTGCCGAGCCAGCCAGCCAACCTGCCTCAACACCCGAACCCACCGAGGCCATGGCGCTGGCCGCCCCATCAACCGACGCCTTGCCTCAGCGACCACCGCGCAACAAACCGGTAACTTTCAAAGTCGGCACCTTCAGCGCATCGGCCCGGCTGAGCTACGAGGTGCGCAGCAACAAATTACCCATCACCCTCAAGGGTGAGTTGCTGTGGCAGAACCTGGGCGACCACTACGAAGCCCGGCTGGGTTACAGCGCCTTTGGCTTGAGTCGCTCACAAACCAGCCAGGGGCAGATCACCACCAACGGCCTGGCACCGGTGCGTTTTGCCGACAAGTACCGCAACGAAGTGGCAGCACACTTCAATTACCCGCAGGGCAAAGTCACTTTCAGTGCCAACACTGCGGACGCCCCATTACTCACCGGCGCCCAGGACCGCCTGAGTGTGCTGCTGCAACTGGGGGCGCTGGTGGCTGGTGAACCGGCGCGTTTTACGCCGGGCACCCTGCTGACAATACAAACTGTGGGCGCCCGCGAGGCCGATGTGTGGCTCTTCACCTTTGAGGAAAGTGAGTCTCTCACGCTGCCCGGCGGCGAGGTGCAAGGCATCAAGCTGGTGCGCAACCCGCGCAAACCCTACGACCAGAAGGTGGAAGTCTGGCTGGCACCCCAACTGGGTTACCTGCCGGCACGCATCCGCATCACCGACGCCAGTGGCGACTCGGTCGACCAGCAGTGGCTCGCCAGCAGCGCCCTGCCCAGCCCGCCCTGAACACCTTGCCCCCTTGAAATAGGTGCATCTGCAGCCAACTGCAAGGGACTTGTGATTCATGGATAATTTGCCGATGCACACACTCTACGACTCTGAAACTTACTGTGTCACGCACATGCTGGCCAATGCAGTAGCCGCTGACGTGCCTGCTGAAGGACTCAAGGAAGGCGAACAGCTGCTGATCGTGCCACGACTGGCGCGCCACGGCTTTGAAATCGTGGACAAACGCGCCAACAAGGAGGTCTACCTCGACGGCTCCTGGGCCGAGCTGTTTCAGCAGCAGATCTCAGCCTGGCAGGAAAAAACCCCCACCCAGGAAGAAGTTGAAGACAAGCTGGGTGAATACGCCCAGCTGGCGCAAAACCCGGTGCGCATCCATTAATTTGCATCAAATCTGGCTCCAGCGCATATCCATCAAGGGTTGATAGCTATTGTTTTCAGCTATTTTTTGGTGTGATTCCGGCGCTAGTTTGAGCCCCGGGCTGCGGCGACAATCGCAGCCCTATGAATCCTGTCTACACACTGACCCTGTCCTGCCCTGACCGTCTGGGCCTGGTG
>JAGOUM010000102.1 GCA_018061265.1 Rhodoferax sp.
ATCACCGGGGGTGGTGCCATTTTTGCCGCCTGGCCGCTGGTTTATGCGACGGCGTTCAGCGGCTTTTACTGGGCCATGCTGGTGGTGCTGTGGGCCTTGTTCTTTCGGCCGGTGGGCTTTGACTACCGCAGCAAAATCAACAACCCCACCTGGCGCAGCGTGTGGGACTGGGGCTTGTTCATTGGCGGTGCGGTGCCACCGCTGATCTTTGGCGTGGCCTTTGGCAACCTGTTGCTGGGTGTGCCGTTCCAGTTTGACCCGTACCTGGTTTCCACCTACACCGGCAGCTTCTGGCAACTGCTCAATCCGTTTTCGCTGCTGGCTGGTGTGGTCAGCAGTGCCATGATCACCTTGCATGGTGGCAGTTACCTGGCGCACCGCACTGAGGGGGTGATTCAGCAGCGCGCCATCCAAGGTGCCATCGGTGCCGCCATCATCATGGTGCTGGCGTTTTTGGCAGCGGGTGTGTGGCTACAGTTCATTGACGGCTACCGCATCACTTCAGTGGTGCGCGCAGGTGACATGCCTGACCCGCTGGCCAAGACGGTGGTGCGCGAGGCCGGTGCCTGGATGGCCAACTATGGTCGTCAACCGTTGATGTGGCTGCTGCCGCTGCTGGGTGTGGCGGGTGCCGTGCTGGCGGCTTTGCTGTTGAAGATGCGGCGCACGCTGGCTGCGTTTGTGGCCTCTTCGCTGGCGCTGGTGGGTGTGATTGGAACGGCTGGCGCTTCGATGTTTCCGTTTGTCATGCCGTCGAGCAGCATGCCGGCCGCCAGCCTGACGGTGTGGGACAGTGTGTCGAGCCACCTGACGCTGGAGATCATGTTCTGGGCGACGATGATTTTCATGCCGCTGATTGTGATTTACACCTCGTGGGCCTACAGCGTGATGCGTGGCAAGGTAACGGCGGCCTATGTGCAGGAAAACGACCACGCGGCGTACTGAGCGCGGAGGGGTCTTTTGGGGGCAGGCAGCCAATGCCTGCTCAAACGCTTATCGCGGCCTGCGGGCTGCACCAATAAAAGGAGTTGTGATGTGGTACTTTGCCTGGATGCTGGGGATTGGGTTTGCGGTGATGTTGGCCATTTTGAATGCCATGTGGGGTGAAAACCAGGAGGCACGGCAAGACACGCCGGGCGACAAAAAATGATGGCTGCCGGGGCAGTTGACGGCGATGTGGCGGCTGCGCCAAGAATCCGGCCGCTGAGCTTGCTGGTGGCGCTGCTGATCATGCTGGTCGGCAGCATTTACCCGTTCATGTTCACTGGCAAGGCTGGCGGTGTCGATCACGGCCTGGCCTCGGCGGTGTTTTGGGCGATGAGTGCCGGGCTGGTCCACGGGGTTGGCTTCGTGCCGCGCTGGGTAGTTTGGCGCTGGTTGTTTTCTGGCTGGGCGTGTCTGGCCGCACTGCTGCTGGCTGCTGCATTGCGGCTGCTGTGACCCCCGCTTGCACCGGGCGATTGAGGTGCCTGGCGCGTGCCAACGCGCTATTTGCCCTGCCAGGCAGAGCGCGCGGCCGCTTTCTTTAGTTTCTCGTGCTTGGCATCAGTGGCAGGCGGCTCTGACTCGCCAAGGATGGTAGCCATCAAGTGTCCTTCCCTGGGTCGGGGCAAACAACAAGCCGCTACGCGCCGCATCAAGTCGATTTGCAGAATGCGCCGTCACTTGCAGCGCGCCTGCTATTGCCGTCGCAGCAGGCACTTTTTCATGCCAGCCAGGCAACTTCAGCCGCCTCAATGGCAGTCTTCTTTGGTGGATCGCGTGATTCGCTCGAAGTCGGCCTGCGACAAATGGGTGGGGTCATAGCGCACATTCAGCCGTTGCGCCCAGCGGTAAAAAGCGCGCAAATGGTTGCGCGAGCCGCGTTCGAGCTCGCCGTACACCAACAAAATTTCTGGGTTGCGGGTGTGGGAACTGGATAACTGCAGGTCAGCAATATCGAGCTCCTCAATGTTCAGCCCGACCGACACGGCATCTTCCAGGCTTTGCAGCCCTTGCGCGAGCAGTTGGTCGTGCAAAGCCTGCATCGTCGCAGTAGCGAAATGCCCAACCTCCAGACCCGCAACTGCATCGGAAACACCAAAGCGTTTCAGCAGCAAGCCCACCATGTCCATGTGCGCCTGCTCAGATCCCGAGATGTTGCCAAACGGCATGACGCCCCAGCGCTCAAAGAGCTGCATATAAACATCGCGGGCAATCTTTTCTTCTTCGCGCATCAACCCCAGATCTGCACACTCAATATCGCTCAGCTCAGCGGTCGGCCGACCCTCAAGCTGCCGCCGCATCTCTTGAACACGCTCGGCGCGGTGCGCCTGGCGAGCAGCCGGGGATAAAAACTCGGGCATATCCAACATGTTTTTCTGACAGGTTCAAAGTTGAAGGTTAGGCTTTGTTGCGCAAAGCCAGCGTCCAAGCCTGCATGGCATCGTTGGCGGGCTTCATCGGGGCATCCATGTAGCTCACCACAAAATGGTCGCCCAGGTCGGCAATGCCGATAGAGCGTGGCCGTACCGCCAGCACTTGCGGGTTGGGGATGGCGTGGCCAAAACAAAAAATCACATTGGTGGCCGCCACAATGTCGCTGGCTATCTCGCCGGCAAAGCTATTGGTGTGAGCGTGATGGTCAAAGGTGCCAATGAAGGCCACTTTGTCGGTGGCGTCGATTTTTTGCCTGAAGTATTCGGCCATCTCTGCCACGTTGGTGTAGCTGGTTTCTGACTTGGCGATTTCTGCGACAGAAATGGGGTATTTTTGTTGAAAGTGGAGTTGTTTCATGGATGTCCTTCGTTGATGAGGGGTTGCGCACTGACACGGCGAGGGCAAGTGCCTGACAACTCGGTGTGTGCGTGGCATTGCGTACGCTTGGCAACAATCAATAATCGTGCCACCCTGAGCCATCTAAAAATAACCAACAAAATCAAACACTTTAGGCTGGTAATTTCAATCCGAGTAAGACATCTATGGTGTTGTCAGTAGGTGATCTTGCATGACACTGCCACTTTTGGCAGAAAAAACTACACCGAACGACAAGGTAACGCATGACTGGCAGCCACCTCGCGCACCCCAAAACCCAACTGGTTCAGTGTGATGAAATCCAGAATTCCTTTTCTTCCCGCCCTCTTGATCTTGGTGCAGTCATTTATGAACGGACAAGCATTTCAACTTCATGAGGTCGGGTTTCGCGCGCTAAGCCAGAGGAGCAGTCCGAATTGCACGACCACCAGCAAGGATCCGGCGAGGCGCCTTTGGTACTCTGAAGAAACTGACGTGGGGTGCAAGCCTCTTAAGTAGCAAGGCAGATGGTCACCCAATCCCACCGAAAAGTCTGTGCACAGGGTATGCACGGTCCGCTTTGAAATCCGCTCGGGCACAGACACTTTTGGCACGAAACTCGCTTGGTCTGCCGGATAAGTTGACCAGTCGGTTAGTTTTTTAGCGACAATGCCCGGTTTTGGTGCGACCCAATTGATGTTTGACCCATGAACCATTCCGAAAATTCATCCATTCTTGGCCAGTTGGACCCGCCAGAGCAGGGTCGACTGGCGGTTGAAATTC
Organism: Rhodoferax sp.; assembly: GCA_018061265.1. GTDB lineage: Bacteria > Pseudomonadota > Gammaproteobacteria > Burkholderiales > Burkholderiaceae_C > Rhodoferax. Next base: position 3,556 of record JAGOUM010000102.1, read on the forward strand.
GTCATGCCAGCGTGGTCTACCAGACAGCAGACACGCCGGTTCACGCGTTGGAAGGTATTGACTTCAACATTCACGAGGGTGAGTTTGTGGCGCTGATCGGACCGTCCGGCTGTGGCAAAACCACCTTGATGCGGGTCATTGCCGATCTGGAGCAAATCAGTGGCGGTCAGGTGATGGTCAATGGTGTCACGCCGCATGAAGCACGCCTGGCGCGCGCCTACGGCTATGTGTTTCAGGCACCGGCACTTTTCCCGTGGCGCACCGTACTGGCCAATGTCACGCTGCCATTGCAGATCCAGGGTCGATCCAAACACGATGCAAAAACCATCGCTGTAGAACATCTGGAGCGCGTCGGTCTCAAGGGATTTGAGAGCAAATATCCATGGCAACTTTCCGGCGGAATGCAGCAGCGGGTGTCGATCGCCCGTGCGTTGTCCTTTGAGCCAAAGATCCTGATGATGGACGAGCCGTTCGGCGCGCTTGATGAAATCACCCGTGACAGGCTGAATGAGCAGTTGCAGCAACTCTGGCAGCGCGAGCGTCGTACGGTGGTGTTTGTGACCCACTCAATCGCCGAGGCCGTGTATCTGTCGACCAAAATTGTTGTCATGTCGCCGCGGCCCGGGAGGATTGTCAAGGTGATCGAGTCACCTCTGCCCGATGATCGCCATCTGGGCCTGCGAGATACTGCTGAATTTATCGCCGTCGCCCATGAGGTGCGCGAAGCGCTTGCCGACGGTCACAATGACTAAGTCCTCAAGTATTTTGCACAATATTGGCCATCAGGCCATACCGGTTCTTGTTTTATTGCTATTTACTTTAGTGGCATGGTATGTCGGCGCGGTGGCCATGAACGCCGCAGGAGCAGTTGAAAGGGTGCTTCCCGCTGATGCGCCGTGGACATGGCAGCAACTGGTGGCCGCTACCATGGACATGCAGCGGCCGGTGCTGCCAACGCCGCATCAGGTGGCGCGGGACTTCTGGAGCAGTCTGGTTGACTGGCCGGTCAATTCTCCACGAAACCTGCTGTTTCACGTGGCAGTGACCGCGGAATCAACATTGTGGGGTTTTGTACTTGGCACTGCCTTGGGACTGGTGCTGGCGATCATGATTGTGCATTCACGCACGCTGGAGCGTGCCTTGCTGCCCTGGATCGTGGCTTCACAAACCGTGCCAGTGCTGGCGATTGCACCCATCGTGCTGGTGATCCTGGGCAGCCTCGGTTTTTCAGGTGTGGCACCCAAAGCGGTGATTGCCATGTATTTGTGTTTTTTCCCGGTGACGGTTGCGATGGTGCAGGGCCTGCGATCACCACAAAAAATCGAGACTGAAATGTTGCACACCTACGCCGCGAGCCGCTGGCAGGCGTTGTGGTTGCTGCGATTGCCGGCCTCCCTGCCTTTTTTGTTCCCGGCACTGCGCGTGGGAATCGCTGCGGGCTTGGTGGGGGCCATGGTGGCTGAACTGCCCACCGGTGCCGTGGCCGGCTTGGGGGCACGTCTGCTGACTGGCTCGTACTACGGCAACACAGTGCAAATCTGGTCGGCGCTGGTGATGTCGGCGCTGTTGGGCCTGGCGCTCACTGCAGCGGTGGCTGGTGTCGAGCGGCTTGTGCTGAGCCGTCGAGGGGGGCAGGCATGAGGTCGGCAGTGACCAAAGCCTTGCTGTTTGCACTGGGCAGCCTGGTGGCAGGCGCCATGTTGCTTTACCACCCGGCAGCGCGTGGACAACTGGCCGACGGTGACTCGCCGGGGGCGTTGTTTTGGGTTGCCTCGGCGTTGATCGCCGCGCTGGCGGTCCAGTCCGTGCGGCTGACGGCGGCGCTGGATGGAAGCCGCTGGCTGGGCACAGCCACCGCCGCCCTTTTTGGCCTGTGGGTGGTGTATTTCTGGCAATTGCTGGTGGTGGCGCTGGAGGTGCCCCGGGTGCTGCTGCCGCCGCCAAACCTGATCCTGTCGTCTTTAGGGGAGCATCGCGAGGTGCTGTGGGGCGACTTTGTGCAAACCGTGCTCAAGGCAGTGTTGATTGGCTGGGCGATCGGATCCGGGCTGGGTTTTGGCGTTGCAGTGGCCATCGACCGGCAGCCGTTTCTGCAGCGTGGCCTGTTGCCCTTGGCCTCGTTGACCAGTACCGTGCCCTTGGTGGCGGTGGCGCCGATCGCCGTCATGTGGTTTGGTTTTGAGTGGCCCTCCAAAGCCGCCGTTGTGGTGCTGATGACGTTTTTCCCGATGCTGGTGTCCACTCTGGCCGGGTTGAAAGCGTCGGGCAAACTGGAGCGGGAGTTGATGTACAGCTACGCTGCAAGTTACAGACGCACACTTTTGGCACTGCGTCTGCCTTCGGCGATGCCTTTCATCTTTGGTGCGCTCAAGGTGAATGCCACGTTGGCGCTGATTGGTGCCATCGTGGCCGAGTTTTTTGGTTCACCCACAGCCGGCCTGGGGTTTCGTATTTCTACCGAAGCCTCGCGAATGAATATGCCACTGGTCTGGAGTGCCATTGTGGTGGCGGCAGTCACCGGCTCGCTGGCTTACGCAGTTCTTGTACAGTTTGAGCGGCGGGTGGCGTTCTGGCACCCCTCGGTCCGTGGCCACTGATTTTTCCCCAACCCCAAAGGAGCTTTCCCATGATTCGTTCTTCCAAGTTCACCAGCAGCCTTCTGGCTGCCGTGTTGGCCGTGTGTGGCGTCACCGCCAGCATGGGTGCCAGTGCGGCCGACAAGGTCACCGTGCAGCTCAAATGGCTGCCGCAAGCCCAGTTTGCCGGTTACTACGTGGCGCAAAGCAAGGGTTATTACAAAGACGCTGGTCTGGATGTCACCATCAAACCCGGCGGCCCGGACATTTCCCCGGTGCAGGTGATTGCCGGCAACGGCGCTGATGTGGTGGTGAACTGGATGCCCGATGCGCTGGCCGCGCGCGAGGCGGGCGTGCCGCTGGTCAATATTGCCCAGGTGTTCAACCAGTCCGGCCTGATGCTGACCTGCAAAAAGGCCAGCGGGGTGAGCAGCCCCAAGGACTTCAAGGGCAAGACGCTGGGTGTCTGGTACGGAGGTAATGAATATCCATTCCTGAACTGGATGGCCAAGCTGGGCTACAAACAGGGCACCGACATCAAAATCCTCAAGCAAGGTTTCAATGTGGACCCGCTGCTGCAGAACCAGGCGGCGTGTATTTCCACCATGATTTACAACGAATACTGGCAAGTGGTGGACGCAGGGGTCAAAGAGGCAGACCTGGTGACCTTCTTTTACGAAAAGGAAGGTGTGGCCTCTTTGGAGGACGGTCTGTACGTGCTGGAAGCCAAGCTTAAGGACCCCGCCTTTGTGGCGCGTATGGGCAAGTTCCTGAAGGCCACCTTCAAGGGCTGGAACGATGCCGTGAAAGACCCGGCGGGTGCCGCCAAGATCGTGGTGGCCGCGGACGCGTCAGGCAGTGCCACCGAAGCCGTGCAAAAGCGCCAGATGGAAAACGTGGCCAAACTGATCACCAATGCGGGTACAGCCAAAATTGGTTACCTGGAACCCGCCGCCTATGAGCGCACCGTCAAGGTGTTGCTGGCGGCTGGCAGTTCACCGGTGATCAAAAAAGACCCGGGCAAGGCCGCTTATACCCATGTGGTTTGGGACGCGGCGGCCAAGTAATCCACCACAAACAACCCAAGAGGGTGTCCGAGCCCGGCTATCCTCTTTGGGCAACATGAAATCACACACCAGAACCCGAGTAGAGCCAATGGCTGAGGAGGCGGGCAAAGGCCAGATCCGCCAGATCAATGAGGCGCGGATCCTGTCGGCGGCCGAACGTGTGTTTGCCGGGGCCGGCTTTGGTGGTGCCACCATGGCTGCTATTGCCGACCAGGCCGCATTGCCCAAAGCCAATCTGCACTACTATTTTGGTGCCAAGCGGGACCTCTACCGTGCCGTGCTGGCGCAAACCCTGCAGGATTGGCTGGAACCGACCCATGTGATTGTTCCCGAGGCCGATCCTAAGACTGCGATTGAAGCCTATATCCGGGCGAAGATGGCACTCTCGATCGCGCGCCCGCATGCCTCGCGGGTCTTTGCCAATGAGCTGCTGCATGGTGCACCGATGATCAAATCCCTGCTGATCACCGATCTGCGCCAGTTGGTACTGAGCAAGTCGGACGTTATCGGGCAATGGATCGATGCGGGCAAGATGGCGCCGGTGAATCCGGTGCATCTGTTTTTCACCATCTGGGCCGCTACCCAGACCTATGCCGATTTTGAGGTCCAGGTGTGTGCCGTGCTGGGTCAAACAGAGCTCAACCGGGCCGAGCAGGACCGCGCCACCGAGCATGTGGTATCACTGATTTTGCGCGGCTGTGGGTTCAGTTGAAAGGTGGCAAATCGGATGAGCCGAAGAACTGCTAAAAAACTGCGGCTGGCGCGATCAAGGGTATTCCCGGTAAGTTGAGGCACTCCAAGGGCGACAACTCGCTTTGTTCGCTTGAACGCACCGAAAATCAACCATGGGAAGGTCTGCACCATGCCAATTGAAAGAGGCAACACCTGGGTCGGGATTGGTGCAAGCATCGGTGGCATGCTGGTCGCCGGTGGGGTCGAAAGCACGCTTGGTGTGATGGCGCGTGCAGATGGCGCGGCCGGTACAGACATCAGTTCGACCGCCATTCGTTACGGAATCGGCTTGGGCGGTAGTGGTGGTGCCGTCGTATTGGCATCCCTGAACAGTCCCACGTTGGACTATTTGCGGGGTCGCCGCCAGGATGGGTCAGGCATCGCGCTAGCGCTTCCAGCATGCCGTTTTCCGGCTGACGGGCAAGCAACCAAGGTCCCCACGGAAGTGTGCCGATTGCTGTCTGGCATCAGTCGCATCTCGCAGGCGGCGATGCGCTCCCGTTTGGACAGCGGCGCGGTGGACAATTTGTTCACCTTTATTCAACTGCCTTTCACGGCTGCCACATCCGGGCCATCTGCCATTGCCAGTACCCCCGGTTTTCTGTCTGTAGGTGTGCCAGTCCCAGGCTTTGGCGGTGGTGTTGAAGCGTCGGCCTACTGGACCGCCGGGTTTGTTCAGATAGGCAGTGCCCATGGTGGCGAACCGGTGCAGACAGTACGCGGCATGCGCCGTTGACCGGCTTGTCATGCCGGGCTGGCATCATGAAAGAACCTGACGGTGTTACGGCCATTGGCTTTGGCCTGGTACATGGCACTGTCCGCCCATTTCAAAAGGTCTTCTTCGCTGGCTTCATGGTCGAGAAATAGCGTCACCCCGATGCTTGCGGTGCAATGGTGCTCAATCATCACATCGGCCTGTCCAGGTTTGTGCAGACGCATCAGGTAGGGTTCAGCCAGCGCGACGCGAATCTTCTCTGCCACCCGTTGTGCCTGCTGGGTTGATGCAGCATGGCTGGCATCAAGTTCACTGACCATCACCACGAATTCATCGCCGCCCAAGCGTGCCACGGTATCCATTTCGCGTACACAATTTATCAGGCGATGCGCCACTTCGATCAATAACAGGTCGCCCGCGGCATGGCCGTGGCTGTCATTGAGCGCCTTGAAGTTGTCGAGGTCCATGAACATGACGGCCCCATAGCAGCCGCTGCGCGCGCTTCTGGCCAGGTCATGCTTGATGCGGTCGGACAGCAGGCGGCGGTTGGGCAGATTGGTCAGCACATCATAGAACGCCAGTTGGCGCACTTGGTCCTGCATGTGTTTGCGCTCGGTGATGTCTCGGGCGATTTGCGAGGCACCAACCGGAACCCCCTTCTCATCAAGGATCGGCGAAACGGTCGCAGAAATATCGATCAGATGTCCATCCCGATGGCGCCTGACGGTCTCAAAATGTTCAACTTTTTCGCCTTTGGCTATATGCGCCAGAATGTCGACCTCTTCGTTGACCAGCTCCGGGGGCATCAGCATCAGCATGGGTTGACCGACCGCCTGTTGAGCAGAATAACCAAAGAGCATCTCGGCGCCATGGTTCCAGTTCAGGATGATGCCTTGCAGTGATTTGCCAATGATGGCGTCAGCACTTGAGTCAATAATCGCTTTGTACCGTCGCAATTCATCATGGGACTCTTTGATGTCATCGCGCATGGCAGAGAAACTGCCCACCATTCGGCCCACCTCGTCGCCGCCTTGGCGTGGCAGGATCGCATCAAACTGCTGGCCGGCCAGCGCCGCTGCCGCTGCAGACAAGCGCTTTAAGGGTTGCACCACCGCAATTTCCAGTGCCACAAGCCAGGTCATGGCCAGCAGCGCAATGGTCATGCCCAGCATCAGGGTGAGTTGCCGCTGTTGCACTTTGATCTCGGCCAGTCGCGTGCCAAAGTCGACGTGCACCGTCAGCCGACCGATGGTCTTTTCGAAAGCGCGGATGTCCTTGACCAGCACATGCACTGTCTTGCCCGTGGGTGGCGGTTGAGCCACACCGCCGATCAGGGGTGGGAAAAGTTGCTTGGCGTCCTTGTTGGTCAGCAGGATAAAGGTCCATTGGTGGTTGTTTTTTCCCAATGCGTCCAGATTCTCATGAACCAGATCAAGTTGTTGGGTCAGTATCAGTGGCACCAACCCTTCGATGACGGTGTCGAGATGGTGGCTGACTTCGTTCAGGTAACCCTGTTTGCCGCTTTCAAGGGCGCGTGGCGACCAGTCCAGATTCAGATAGGCCAGAGCCATCAAGCTGGCCAGGACCAGCGGGATCAGCAGCTTGAACCGAAGTGACATGTGCCCTTATTTGTTGCCCGGGACCCAGTAGGACTCCAATCCCCATTGGCGCATGCTCAGATAGTCATCGATCGATGCCGGAACCGGCGCAGTCATGGGAACATCTTCCAGCCATTTTTTGCCGGCCGGGGTGGTTGCCAGCTCAAGAAAACTCTGCCTGACTTTTTCGTAGACATCTTTCTTGACCCGGGGATGTGCGGCAATGGGGTGTGATGGCATGTCGCGGGTGGTGTAGATCACCTTCAGGGCATGGCGAACGGACTCGTCCTGTTCGCCAAATGTTTTTTCAACGCCACCTGCGGCATCGGTCAAACCGTTGAGCACATTCAGATAGGCCGAGCTGTGGGTCTTGACGTTGACCATGGTCATTTTGATCTGATGGATGTGCTCCAGATCGGCGCGCAGCAACAGGCTCGCGCCCAGTGCATTGGGAGAAGGCACCGCCAGCATTTTGCCGTTGAGATCTTTCAGGTTCTGCAGCGAACTGTCTTTGCGCACTACCAGAATGCCACGCAAGGGCGTGTTGTCCCGTAGCAAGGGTAAGTAAGCCTGTTTTGGGCTCACCCGCATGATGTGGTATGGGTTGGCGTAAACGAAGTCGTAACTGCCTTTTTCAAGCTCACGCTCAAACTCAGAGACCGTCAGGGGTACCACCAGATTGAAGTTGTGGCCGGTGCGTTTGCCAAGCTCATCCACCATTGGTTGCCAGATGCCAAACATTTTGCGGGGTTCAAACTGCGGCACCACACCCACACTGAAGGTCTGCGCATGGGCGACCGTGGACAGTAACGCGACACAGACCGCAGCAGCCTGGCCCATTGCCCGCAGGCGAACGCCAAATTTCTGCGCCATCCTGAAGGCACCACTGATTTTGCTGTCCATCACCTTCTCCCCCAACATTCAATCTCACCCTTGCAATGCTGGCAAAACTTGTTCACCGGCCTGAGCCTTCAGAAAGCTTGGCGCCGACAACGAACTGATCGTTCTTGCACGCATTCGAGAACTATTTTGAGCTGAATCATACGCAGTTTTGTATCAGAAAATCGGCTGCTGCTGCCAAGTCCAGGCAGTGAGGGTTCACCCCAAGTGACGCACTGGCACATCACTTGCTAGTATCTGCACTGATAACTTGACCAAATGGTCAGATTTAACAGGAGTTGCCAGCGTGTCACTTTCATTAGCGCCCGACATTCGACCCGGACGGCTTGATGCCGCCGACTATGCCCAGCGGTTTGCTGACGCTGCCCCGCGTTTTACCTCACCACAGGCGGTGCTTGAAGCCGAGCGTTGCCTGTATTGTTTTGATGCGCCTTGTGCTATTGCGTGCCCGACCCATATCGACGT
>JAGOUM010000103.1 GCA_018061265.1 Rhodoferax sp.
GCATTTTTGTGATTTCTACATGCCGGAATAAAAAAAGCACCGAGCGTTTCCGCTAGGTGCCTGATTTAACTACCATTTTTGGTAGGCGCGATTGGACTCGAACCAACGACCCCCACCATGTCAAGGTGGTGCTCTAACCAGCTGAGCTACGCGCCTGGGAATATTCGAGCCCTAGAGTATAGCTGCAGTTCAAGCTTGATCCGAACATGCAGGTTTAAAACTTCATCAATCACACCAGTCATAATTGACCTTTACGTTAACGTCAACTAGTCATTGGAGGTCAATCATGGATATTTCTGGGAAAGTTTTCGTTGTCACGGGTGGTGCCTCAGGGCTGGGCGAGGGCACTGCGCGTATGTTGGCAGCAAGGGGGGGCAAAATCGTGATTGCCGACATGCAAGTCGACAAAGGCGAAGCCATTGCAACACAAATCGGCGGCCAATTTGTTCGATGCGACGTGAGTCAGGAGTCAGATGCTGCTGCTGCGGTCAGGGCGGCTGTTGCGCTTGGCAAATTGATGGGCTTAGTCAATTGCGCCGGCATTGCCCCTGCCGAACGAACGGTTGGAAAGAATGGGCCGCACGCCTTGACTGTTTTCAGTAAATGCATACAGGTCAACTTGGTTGGCAGCTTTAACATGATTCGCCTGTGTGCAGACGCCATGAGCAAAAACACGCCAGAGTCCACTGGCGAGCGCGGGGTTTTAATCTCCACGGCCTCGGTGGCTGCCTACGATGGCCAAATCGGACAAGCCGCGTACGCCGCCTCCAAAGGCGGCATTGTCGGCATGACACTGCCCATCGCTCGCGATCTTGCGCGTTCAGGCATTCGTAACATGACGATTGCGCCAGGCATCTTTGGCACCCCGATGATGTTCAGCTTTCCACAAGAGGTACAGGACTCCCTGGCGGCTGGCGTACCATTTCCTTCACGCCTTGGCACCCCCCAAGACTATGCAAAGCTGGTTCAGCATATTTTTGAGAATGACATGCTCAACGGAGAAGTGATCAGACTCGATGGGGCTATCCGCCTGGCACCGCGCTGAACCAGTAGCCCGGTGCATGCGCCGGCTTTGAAGAATGGGCCAGAGTGGTTCCTACAATTACCCAATGTCCATTCCACAGTCCTTTGTTCAGGAACTCATTGCCCGAGCTGACGTTGTCGAGATTGTTGGGAGATATGTACAACTGAAAAAAGGTGGTGCCAACTTCATGGGGTTGTGCCCATTTCATAGCGAGAAATCCCCTTCATTCTCGGTTAGTCCGACAAAGCAGTTCTACCACTGCTTCGGTTGCGGAAAGACAGGCAATGCAATCAGTTTTTTGATGGACCATGCGGGCATGAGTTTTGTCGAAGCAGTCGAAGACTTGGCTCAACAGTTTGGCATGAAAGTGCCAGAAGACGACGCCAGCCCTCAGGATCGCGCTCTTTTAGCCGAACATCGGCAACGGCAACATGGTTTGACTGACGTCCTGGAAAAGGCTGCCATTGCGTACCAGAAGCAACTCAAGACCTCGACCCGCGCAGTTGCCTATTTCAAAAGTCGAGGTTTGTCTGGGATCGTTGCCAAACGATTTGGCCTGGGTTATGCACCGGACGGCTGGCGCAGTTTGGCCAGCGTTTTCCCGTCTTATGACGACCATTTGCTCGTTGAAAGTGGCTTGGTCATTCTCAATGAAGCTGATAGTGAAGGCACAGAAGTCAAACGTTATGACCGGTTTCGCGATCGAGTCATGTTCCCAATCCGAAATATCAAGGGTGAATGTATCGGTTTTGGCGGACGTGTTCTGGGCGATGAAAAGCCCAAGTACCTAAACTCACCAGAAACGCCGGTGTTCAGCAAAGGTCGTGAACTTTACGGTCTGTTCGAAGCACGAGCGGCTCTGCGCGAAATGGGCTATGCGTTGGTCACCGAAGGCTATATGGATGTAGTCGCCTTGACCCAGCTTGGCTTTCCCAACGCTGTGGCAACCTTGGGTACGGCATGTACGTCTGATCATGTTCAAAAACTGTTCCGGTTTACGGATTCAGTAATTTTCAGCTTTGATGGAGATGCGGCTGGCCGTCGGGCTGCCCGCAAAGCACTTGATGCCGCTTTGCCTTTGGCGACAGATGTGCGCATTGTCAAATTTTTGTTCCTTCCTACAGAACATGATCCGGATAGCTTTATTCGAGAGCATGGAAAAGAGGCGTTTGCGGGATATGTCGCTCAGGCTGTTCCACTGAGTCAATTCTTGCTCGACGCTGCTCGTGAGGGCTGTGATTTGCATACCGCTGAAGGACGAGCCCGTCTTGCCAGCAACGCCAGGCCGTTATGGGAGCTATTGCCTCAGGGCGCGCTTAAGCAGCAAATAATGGGGGACATTGCCGATTTGGTCCAATTGTCTAACCGTGAACTTGACGAGGTTTGGCACCCCACCAGTGGTAAATCCAAGCGTGCACGCACGCCCATCAGTCGTCGCCAGAGCGATAGCTTGGGACACCTGAGTGAAAGCCGCCAAATGCCAGTTTCATCGAGACTCAAAACGGCAATTCAGGCCAGATCCCAGTCTCGAATACCGGCCAGTAGAGCTGATCACGCAGCCCGTATCCTGCTTGACAACATGGCGGTACTTGAAACGCTCACCTCAGAAGATCACAATTTGCTGTGCTCACTTGCTCCCCCGCATGGCCAGCTATTTGCATGGCTTGAGCAGCAGTTTCACGAGCATGGGGCACAAACTTGGGTGTCTTTACGTGAAGGTCTCAAGGGACATGAAAGCGAAGAATTGGCACTGCGACTGATGGCTGAATATGATGCAGGGCTCACATCCGATGCGTCCGAAACAGTCAGCGAAGCGCGCAGATTGCTGAACCGGATGCTGATAGAGCAAATCAAGCTTGATGAAACTCAGGCCATTGAGGCATCACGGTCTGACCCCAATGCCTTGATACGTTACCGTGAATTGCAGGCGCGCCGGAAGAGACTTGAGTTTGATCTTTGATGTCGCACCCAAAGACCTAGGGAGTCACCCGGCTTGACAAGGTGGGCCAATTGCGAGCAAACCCGCCAAATAGGTATAATCCAAAGCTTCGCGTGTCGGCAAGAGCGACAGCAACACCTCCGGACTCCGACCAATTGATGCATTCATCCGCATCTGGCCAAATTACCGCAAGGATTGCATTCCAAATGTTCGCCCTCACAACTTGCCTAAATCTGCCAATTTCCTTTGATTGCGCCCTGCCGGTCTTCCTGCAGTCTTCCTGTTGATTGTCGCTTTGAGGTCTCATCATGCCTGCGTCCAAACCAAAAGATCCCGCTGCAGCTGTTGTTGCTGTTTCAGCCAAAAAGAAACCATCCAATAAAGTTACTGACACCAAGGACTCTTCGGCAGTAGAAAACAAAGCGAAATCCAGGGCAAAGTCGACGCCGATCGAGGCTGAGCCAATTGGCAAGGTTGACAGTCCCAGCGAAACCAAGAAGGCCGCTCGCCAGGCAAAGTTAGCCGAGAAGGTCGCTGACCCTGAGACTGTAGCTGGGAATGGCAAACGCGGCCGTAAACCCAAAGCTGGTAAAGACTCCAGCGAGGTTGACGACCTTGACCTGTCGGACATCGAAGAGGACCTGGTAGGAGAACCTGTCGCAGAAGGCGTTGACGCAAGTGGCAGTACCGAAAAGGTAAAGCCATTGCGCATGAAAATCAGCAAGGCCAAAGAGCGCGCGCTGATGAAGGAGTTTGGTCTTGATGAGACCGTTCTTTCGGAAGAAGATCTGGCAAAACGACGCCTTCGGTTGAAAGCCTTGATCAAGCTTGGCAAAACCCGTGGCTATTTGACACACGGCGAAATATCGGATCACCTGCCCGACAAGTTGGTCGATGCCGAGACTCTGGAAGTCGTGATCTCCATGCTCAACGACATGGGCGTGGCCGTTTATGAACACACTCCGGACGCAGAGACGCTGCTACTCAACCAAAACGGTCCAACCGCAGCAACAGAGGAGGAAGCCGAAGAAGAAGCTGAAGCCGCGCTTAGCACCGTTGACAGTGAATTTGGCCGCACCACCGATCCGGTGCGTATGTATATGCGGGAAATGGGCACGGTCGAGTTGCTCACTCGCGAGGGTGAAATCGAAATCGCCAAACGCATCGAAGGCGGGCTGATGGCCATGATGGAGGCCATATCTGCGTCTCCTGCGACCATTGATGTCATCCTTCAACTCGGCGAAGACATTCGATCAGACAAAGTAGTGATTACGACGATTGTGGATGGTTTTACCAATCCAAACGAAGCTGATGATTATGTTGCTGAGGAGGACTTTGACGAGTTTGATGCAGACGATGATGATGACGGCAAAGGTGGATCCAAAGCGCTGACCAAGAAACTTGAGGAATTAAAAAAAGAAGCCATGCTCAGGTTCGACCGGCTTCGCGAACACTTTGAAAAGATACATACGATCTATGACAAGGAAGGTTACGGCACACCACACTATGTCAAGACCCAGCGTGCGTTGTCCGATGAGTTGATGTCGATCCGGTTTACTGCCAAAACGATCGAGAAATTGTGCGACATGGTGCGCGCTCAGGTTGATGATGTGCGCAAAAAAGAGCGCGAGTTGCGTCGCATCATTGTCGACAAATGTGGTTATCCACAAGCACAGTTCATTGCTGAATTCAGTGGCCGCGACAAGCACCACAACAAAGTGGCCAGTCACCTGCTTGACTTGAAGTGGATAGAAAAACAAGCTGCGGCCGGCAAGCCATGGAGTGCGATCATGGGTCGGAATGTACCGCCAGTCCAGGAGTTGCAGCAACGCCTGGCGGATCTGCAAGCCAAAGTGGTGGTCCCGTTAGATCAACTCAAAGATATCAATAAGCGCATGAACGAGGGTGAATACGCCTCGCGCGCCGCCAAGAAAGAAATGATCGAGGCCAACTTGCGTCTGGTGATTTCGATTGCCAAGAAGTACACCAACCGCGGCCTGCAGTTCCTGGATCTGATTCAGGAAGGCAACATCGGCCTGATGAAAGCCGTCGACAAGTTTGAATACCGCCGCGGCTACAAGTTCTCGACCTACGCGACTTGGTGGATCCGCCAGGCCATCACCCGCTCCATCGCCGACCAGGCGCGCACCATCCGCATCCCGGTGCACATGATCGAAACCATCAACAAGATGAACCGCATCAGCCGGCAGCACCTACAGGAATTTGGCTACGAGCCCGATGCTTCGGTATTGGCGGAGCGCATGGAGATCCCGGAAGACAAGATACGCAAGATCATGAAAATTGCCAAAGAGCCGATTTCCATGGAAACGCCGATTGGTGATGACGACGACAGTCACCTGGGTGACTTCATCGAAGACGGTGCCAACACCGCCCCGATGGAAGCCGCCATGCAGGCTGGCCTGCGTGATGTAGTAAAGGACATCCTTGACAGCCTGACCCCGCGCGAAGCCAAGGTTTTGCGCATGCGCTTTGGCATTGAAATGACCAATGACCATACGCTTGAAGAAGTGGGCAAGCAGTTCGACGTGACCCGGGAACGCATTCGCCAGATTGAAGCCAAGGCATTGCGAAAGCTAAAACATCCCAGTCGCTCCGACAAACTTCGCAGTTTTACTGACAACCTTTGACGAATTCAAATAGTTGTGGCAGGCTGTCCTGATGAGGTTCGTGGTACTGTTGCGAGTCAATGATCTTCAGTGTCCGTTATAATTTAACCGTACGGTGGCTGTAGCTCAGTTGGTAGAGTCCAGGATTGTGATTCCTGTTGTCGTGGGTTCGAGCCCCATCAGCCACCCCAAGTAAACAAAGGAAAGCCCGCTACTTAAAACATAGTGGGCTTTTTTCTTTGGCAATCGCCTGGCAATCGGACGACTCGACTTGGCTCAAAAGGTCTCCAGGGCCAGCACTCCAGTGGCGGTGTTTGAGATCGGAATGTGGTAGTTGCTGTGTACTTTACGGACACCTGACCCCTGAGCGGCAGTCAGGGCTGCACGCATGGCCAGCCAGGCCAACAGTTCAACACCTTGGGTTCCGGTCTTTTCAACAAGTTCATGGATGCTGAATTGCGTCGCCCACTCGGGATTGGATATAAGGCTTTCCATGAATTTGAGGTCGAATTCTTTATTGATGAAGCCCGCGCGTTCACCGTCAAGTTGGTGACTTAAACCACCCGATGCCACAAAGGCTACTTTCTTGTCGCTATTCCATGCTGCAACGGCCGCACCAACTGCCTTGCCTAATGCATAGACCCGGCTCGCCTTGGGCAATGGAAATTGCACTGTATTGATGCACACCGGCACGACGGTTACAGGGTAATTGCCTTCTGGATAAAACAGCTTCAGTGGCAAGGAACACGCATGGTCAACCAACATCTCTTGACAGGTGACGACATCAAACTCTTTGTCAATCAATGAGTTGATGATCTCCCAGGAAAGATCGATTTCACCTTTTAGAGGCTCCAGCGAGGGTATACCCCATCCCTCGTCCGAATTTACATACTGTGGTGCAGCGCCAATCGCAAAGGTTGGCATCTTGTCGAGGAAGAAGTTCAAGCCATGGTCATTGTAGAAAATCACCATCACATCCGGCTTTTCCAAAGCGATCCATTGCCTTATTGGAGGAAAACCATCGAAAAAAGGCTTCCAGTATGGTTGCTCTTGCAGCCCCTTGTGAATTGCGTTGCCAATCGCTGGGATGTGAGATGTACCCAAGCCACCAATAATTTTCGCCATGATTTTGTCCTTGAAGATTGAAATTTACTGTCCTGCAGCAACCAACTTGGCCTTGAATTCGTCCTTGGTCAACCCAGTCTGTTGCGCTCCGATATCCTGCATATCCAGCCCAAAAATCCCGGCAAACTTTGCCAGGTAGTAAGCGTTGCCACCGGCTGCAATGAGTTGCAGAACGTTCTTTGCACGGATGGCAGCAGCTTGGGGCTCTGTCAGATCGTACTTGCGCATATATGCTTCCTCGTCCTTCAGGAATTCAGCGCGGCATTCGGCGGAATTGAACGAAAAACACATTTTGTTGAGCGCATAGCCCTTTTTGGCTTGGTCACCATCAAACGGCGTTGTGCCCTCAATTTTTGGCAACTTGGTTCCTGATGTCATGTTGAGTCTCCTGTTTGGTTCATAAACAAACTGAAGTGTTTCGCAAACGTTCGATAAAATCTATAGATAAATAATGATTAAATACATGAGTGATTTTGATGCATCCTCATAGACGCATGGTTGATTACACCGATCTGGATGGCCATTTACTCAAACTATTGGTCGCGGTGGTTGAAACTGGCTCCATCACTGGTGCAGCACAACGACTCGGCGTCACACAATCTGCTGTCAGCCACCTGCTTGGCAAGTTGCGCGTGATTACGGGTGACCCTCTGTTTGTGAAATCCGGTCGTGGCATTGTGGCGACTGCTCACGCTGAACAACTGGTGATCAAGGCCCGTGCATTACTGGTGGAAATGGAGGCTTTTGCGTTTCTTGGCGAATTTGACCCAGGCACTTGGCGCTGCACGTTCACCATCGCAGCCAACGATTTTCAGCGCGATGTCATGCTTCCCGCATTGGCCTCCCAATTACGGGAGAAGGCACCAGGGGTCGTTTTGAGAGTAATACCTTCCAATATTCCAAGTCTGGACATGCTGCGTCAAGAAAATTGCCAACTGGTCATCAGCCCACGGCCGCCAGACGGTGCGGATGTGATGCAAAAACGTCTGTTTGAAGATCACTACCATGTGTTCTTTGATCGGGAACAGCGCGCTGCGCCAATTACCCTGGCGGACTACCTCTCAAGCGAACACATCACAGTTGTCTATGAACCGCACCGTTCTATTGACCTGGATCAGTGGATGGAAACGCATGGCATAAGCCGGAAGTTCCGAATTATGGTGCCTGGATTCGCGGCGTTACCGTCGTTCGTGCGGGGTTCTACGCTGCTGACGACTGTGCCTCGTCTGCTGAGTCAGAATCTGCTCAAAGATTTCCCTCACGTCACAGTGCCTACGCCCTGCACAACTCTGCCAATGTACCTGATTTGGCACAAGCGTTATCATAACGATAGCGCACATCGATGGATTCGAGATGCCTTGGTCGCTATTTCGGCCCGCCTGAAAGAGCATTGACCTCACCTCAGTCTTTCACCTCGTGGGCACGTCGATATTCCTGGGGGCTCAAACCGGTGCGACGCTTAAAAAATCTTGAGAAATAGGCCGGATCCTCAAATCCAAGATCCGAGGCCAGTCTTGCAACAGGCATCGCCACATACACCAGTCTACGACTGGCCTCGCGTGTCAGCCGTTCATGCACCAACTCTAACGCGCTAATGCCACGTTCAGTTCGAACCAGTCTGTTCAGTCGTGGTGTCGACAGACCCAAACGTGAGGCGTAGCGGTCCAAAGGCCAATGGTCATGCAGATTTTGCTCCACCAGCGATAGGAAACGCATAAACAATGCCTGGTGCTGGTGCGCGCGCCGATTTTGTACGTGCTGCGCAAGAGTACCTACCCGTGACAGACGCCACACAAGTGAACGTGCAAGCCAGGTGGGTACCGGCGAAACATCCGATCCCGGCAAAGCGAACTCCGCCAGCAATTCATTAAACAAAATGTTAAGCCGCAGTGCAGCTTCCGGTTGGCTCGACAGCGGCAAGACCCCGGAACTCGCAAAGAGCGAATGAAACGCTTCGCCCACAGATTGGAACTCACCCTCGAGCAAAAAACGGGTGCTCAAGGTCAGGACCATTCCCTGTGATCCTTCTTCAAACCGAAATCCATGCACCACGCCCGGCGTCAGCACTACGGCAGCTGGACCCTGCAGCTTTTGTCGGCGCTCATCGAGCATCACCGTTGCAGACCCTTGATACAACCAAAGTACCTGGTACAAACCGTGGTGCTGGTGAGGTTCTATCTCCCATTGGTAAATCTGGCTGCGCGATTGCAGATCTTCGATATGCAACATCTCCTGGCCGATGACCGCCGCCTCACCGTAAAGTGAAAAGGTAGGAATACGGTCGGGTTTGCCGTTACGGCCAATTGACTTCGAAGCAGGCATCATGACGCTATTTTGATCGAAAAGTACCAGTCTGCACTGACCTTTATACCGTGCTTTCCTGTTGATCTGGGTCTACAGTCCGTGCTGTCAGCAATACAAACCGGAGACCCAGATGTTCAGCTTTGATCCCTATTCCCCCGCGGTAGACGCCGATCCTTTTCCCTATTACAAATTCCTGCGCGACGAGGCGCCTTGCTTCTGGAGCCCAGAGGCCCAAATGTGGATTCTGTCTCGTTACACCGACATCGTTTCGGCCGGACAGGACTGGCAAACCTACTCCAGTGCCAGCGGCAATCTCATGACGGAATTGCCTGGGCGCGCTGGGGCAACCTTGGGCAGCTCTGATCCACCCAAGCACGACCGTCTGCGTGGTCTGATCCAGCATGCCTTCATGAAACGCAATCTGATGGCGCTCGAGGAGCCGATTCGGGATGTTGCCAAACAGGTTTTTGGCCAGCTCCAGGGCGTGAAACAGTTTGATTTCAAGGAGGTATCCTCCCAGTTTACAGTCAAGGTATTGATGGCGGCATTGGGATTGCCCATGGGTGACGACGCCATAGTTGACGAAGCGGATGTGCGTGAAAACGCGGTCTTGATGGTTCAGAGTGATGCACGCACGCGCGCCAAGGGTCCCGAACATATTGCGGCCTACAACTGGATGCAGGACTACGCCAGTAAAGTCATTGCGATGCGCCGCGCCGAACCACTCAACGACCTCATCAGCAATTTTGCGCTGGCGGAAATCGATGGTGACCGACTGGACGATCGCGAAGTATTGCTGACCACAACCACACTCATCATGGCGGGTGTTGAGTCACTCGGTGGTTTCATGATGATGTTCGCCTACAACCTGGCGAGTCTTGACTCCGCGCGCCAAGCCGTTGTGTCCAACCCGGATTTGTTGCCCGATGCCATCGAAGAGAGTCTGCGTTTCAATACGTCGGCACAGCGCTTTCGTCGCCGTTTGATGCGTGATGTGAGCCTGCACGGCCAGACCATGAAAGAAGGTGACTTTGTTTGTCTGGCCTACGGGTCAGGTAACCGTGATGAACGCCAATACCCTAACCCGGACGTATTTGATATCAGCCGAAAACCTCGCGGCCATCTGGGTTTTGGCGGCGGTTTACACGCCTGCCTGGGGACTGCCATCGCGCGTATTGCGGTCAAGATCGCTTTTAATGAATTCCATAAGGTGATTCCCGAATACCACCGGGTCGCTGATCAGCTGCCCTGGATGCCCTCCTCAACCTTCCGCAGTCCGCTGGTGTTGGAGTTGGCTGTCTGATAATCAGCAGCTGATCCAAACCAGTTGGCGCCGCCCTGATCAGGCGGCGCGTTTTAATTCCAGGAGTTCATTGAGATGGCCAACATTACCTATATCGAAGCCTCCGGGCAAAGCACCACTGTTGACTTGATGGAGGGTTGGAGCCTGATGCAGGGGGCAACTGCTAACGGTATTGACGGCATTCTGGGTGAGTGTGGTGGTTCATGTGCCTGCGCAACCTGTCACTGCTACATCCAGGAGGATCGGCTGGCTGAACTACCCGCCGCCTCGGAGGGTGAGTTGGGAATGCTGGAGAACGTGGCATCCGAACGCCGTCCCAACAGTCGGCTGGCCTGCCAAATCAAGGCAAGTGCCGCACTGGACGGGCTGATCGTGTATTTGCCGGCCACACAAGAGTAGATTGATGGACAAGGTCGTCATTGTCGGTGCCGGGCAAGCGGGGTTATCGGCCGCAGAAGCCTTGCGATCCGGCGGCTTTCTGGGCGGCATCACTCTGCTGGGCGATGAAGCTTATGGGCCCTACCATCGCCCGCCATTGTCCAAAGCCTGGCTGGCGAGCGAAATGGACAGCGCGCAACTGGCCATGCGTGCGCCCGAAATGCTCGCCAGGAAAAGCATCGATTTACGTACCGGTGTCACGGTAACGCTGATCGACCGGGAAGGTCATCGTGTGATGATGGCAGATGGCAGTTCCCTGCCCTATACCGGGCTTGTGCTGGCCACAGGTGGAAGCCCGCGAAAACTGGCATTGCCGGGTGCTGACGCCAAGGGTGTCTTTGAGTTGCGATCGCGTGACGACGCACAGGCAATTGCCGCTCAAATCCAACAATGTGTCGCGCAGCAGGAAGGTGTCGTCATCATTGGTGGTGGCTTCATTGGGTTGGAAGTTGCGGCAACCGCTCGTAAAAAGGGGCTCAATGTCACTGTTCTCGAAGCGGCACCCCGCCTATTGGGACGTGTGCTGGCACCCGCACTGTCGGACTGGTATGCGCAGTTGCACGCTGAACACGGCGTCAAACTGGTATTTGAAGCGCGCATCGAAGCCATTGACTCTGATGAGGACGGTCAGGTCAAATCGGTTCGTATGCTGGATGGTACCCATCACCCGGCCGGCCTGGTAGTGGTCGGCATTGGTGTCTCAGCCAATGATCAACTGGCAGTCAGCACCGGACTGACCTGCGATCGGGGCATCATCGTCGATGCCTGCGGAAGAACCAGTGATCCACAAATCATGGCGGCCGGGGATTGCACCGCACG
>JAGOUM010000104.1 GCA_018061265.1 Rhodoferax sp.
CCTCAACGCCGGTATCCGCCAGGGCGTCAACCTTCCCTACGGCTGCAAAGACGGTGCCTGTGGCTCCTGCAAATGCAGGAAACTCAGCGGTACGGTCAACCATGGCGCGCACCAGAACAAGGCACTCAGCGACGATGAGGCATCACAGGGCTATGTCCTGACCTGCTGCGCCACTGCGCAGAGCGATGTGGTGCTGGAGTCACGCCAGGTCACGCTCGAAGGTGCATTTGCCATCCGGAAAATGCCCACCCGCGTCATCTCGCTGGAAAAACTGTCGCCAGACGTCATGCGCGTTATGCTGCAACTGCCCGCTAACGAGCCGCTGCAATTTCATGCCGGGCAGTACATCGAATTTTTGCTGCAAGGCGGGTTGCGGCGCAGCTACTCGATGGCCAATGCACCCCACAACCTGGGCCGCGGGCTGGAACTGCATCTCCGTCATATGCCGGGCGGCGTCTTTACCGACGCGGTTTTTGGCACGCTCAAGGCACGCGACATCCTGCGAATCGAGGGGCCCTATGGCAGTTTTTACCTTCGCGAGACCAGTGCCAAACCCATCATCCTGCTGGCTTCGGGCACCGGTTTTGCACCCACCAAGGCGCTGATCGAACAATTGCAGTTCAAGGCCAGCGCGCGCCCCGTCACGCTGTACCGGGGTGGACGCCGACCGTCGGATCTGTACATGCACGACTGGGTGTTGACCAAACTGGCTGAAATGCCAAACCTGACCTATGTTCCGGTGGTGTCTGATGCACTGCCAGAAGACGGCTGGCAGGGCCGCACCGGCTTTGTGCACCAGGCCGTCCTGCAAGACCATGCCGACCTGTCGGCTTACCAAGTCTACGCCTGTGGTGCACCGATTGTGGTGGAGTCGGCGCGGCGAGATTACCTGCAGGCTGGCCTGCCCGAGGAAGAATTTTTTGCCGACGCCTTCACCTCCGAGGCAGACAAGGCCACAGTCGGCAAGACGATCTGATCGCCAGTTCAGGCCCGGTCAGGTCGTGGTGCAATAGTCAGTCCACACTGGCCCCGGTCTCGAACCATTGCGCGATGATCTGCCGCTCAGCGGCAGTGATCTGGGTGCTGTTGCCCATGGGCATGATTTTGCTGACCACTGCCTGCTGGTAGATGTTCTGGGCGTGCAACTTGACATACTGCGGCGCATCGAGGCGAACGTTTTTCATTTGCACTTGGGCGCCATGGCAAAGGTAACAGCGTTGCTCCAGTACCGTCTGCAATGTTTTATAGCTGATTTGGCTTTTAGCGCTTTGCCCATCTACCTTTGCTGCTATTGAAGGTATTTCAGCAAATGCCACGGATTCCTCTGTCTGGGGTTTTAGCCAGACGATCAATGCACCAATCACGGACAGGCCGACCATGGCGTACGGCAGGGGGTTGGCGTTGCGACCAAGTTTGTAGCCGTGACGCATGACAAAAAACTGGCGGATCGCCGCACCGGCAAACATCATGGCGATCAGCACCAGCCAGTTTTGTGGATGCGTGTAGGTGAAGCTGTAATGACCGCTGAGCATCGCAAACAGCACCGGCAGGGTGAAATAGGTGTTGTGTACGCTGCGCTGCTTGCCACGTTCGCCATGAATCGGATCAACTGGTTCACCCGCCTTGATGCTGGCGACCACCTTGCGTTGCCCCGGGATGATCCAGTGCGCCACATTGGCGCTCATGCTGGTGGCCAGCATCGCGCCCACCAGCAAAAACGCGGCCCGTCCGGCAAACCAGTGCGTGGCCAGCCAACTTGCCAGACACACCAGCGTCAGCACGACGGCGCCAACCATCAGTTCACCATTTTTACGCTGAACAAAAACACGGCAGGTCAGGTCATACAGCAACCAGAACACCACCAGAAACAGCAGTGCCACGGTGACCGCTTGCCAGGGCACCCAATCCATTTTGGACTTGTCGATCAGGTAGGTGCTGGCGCTGTACAGGTACGACACGCTGAACAGCGAAAACCCGGTTAGCCATGTCGAGTAACTCTCCCAGTAAAACCAGTGCAGATGCGCCGGCAATTGTGGTGGCCGCACGGCAAACTTCACCGGGTGGTAGAAGCCCCCCCCATGCACCGCCCACAATTCGCCGCTGACGCCCTGCTTTTTCAAGTCTTCATCAACCGGCGGGGTGAGGCTGCTATCCAGAAACACAAAATAAAAGGACGAGCCGATCCAGGCGATGGCGGTGATCACATGCACCCATCGCAACAACAGATTGGCCCAGTCAAGGTAATAACTTTCCATTCAAGATTCCATTTCTAAGGGGTCTGCGCGTTCGCCGCCCGAGGCCAGCACTTGCAAGACCTGTGCCGCAACCGACACCGCAATCACCTCCGGCTGCTTGCCACGGATACCAGACAAGCCAATCGGGCATTGAACCCGCGCCATCTCGGCCTCAGTAAAGCCCCGCTGCGCCAGCCGGTGTCGAAAAGTGGCCCATTTGCTTTGGCTGCCAATCAAGCCGATCCAGCCCAGGTCAGCATTCTGCCGCTGTCGCGACAGACAGGCAGCCACCAGATCCAGGTCCTGCGCGTGACTGAAACTCATGATCAGCACCAGCGCACGCGCTGGCATCAACGGCACGGCCAGTTGTACCGGCTCCGACAGCTCACTCACCACGTTGTCCGGCAACTGGAGCGGGAAGATGCCATCCCGGCTGTCGATCCATTGCACCTGAACCGGCAGACTGGCCAACAGCCGCACCAGCGCCGCACCCACATGGCCACCGCCAAACAACACCAGCCACGGCCAGCGGGCTCGCACCCCGTCAAATCGTTGACGCAGCGCCGGTACGTCGGCCGCGCTGACGCGCTCATAACGCAGATGCACTTCGCCACCACAGCATTGGCCCATTGACGGGCCAAGCGGATACCGCATCAGCACTGGCGCAGATGATGGATCACCCAGCAGAACACGCGCTTGCGCCATGGCTTGCCACTCCAGTTGCCCACCACCCACGGTGCCCAAGCAAGACTGGTCGAAGACGGCCATCCAGGCATCAGACTCGCGCGGAACCGAGCCGCGATGGGCCTGCACCCGCACCAACACGGCCGGTGCATTGGCCAGCAAAGTCAGAAATTCAGTGGCTTGTGACACAAAAACTTACCTTTTCCATGGCAGCAGGTTGGACACTTGGGCCGGATTTCAGGCACATTACGGAGCTTGCCATTTGCTTGTATGACCCATCTGAACCCTGCACATGCCTAAACGCCTCTTCATCTTGCCGCCCAGCCATGAGCATCAGGCCAGCGCCAGCGTCGTATCGCGACTGGCGTTGACCCTGATGGCTGCATTGGCGGGTTGTACTTCGACACCACTGCCGCCGCCCAAGCCCCTGCCGGCCCCCGTGGTCACGCCGCTGCCCGCGCCCGTGGCGCAGGTCGAGCCGCCGCCTGCCCCGGTGGTGGCACCCACGCTGGTGTCTAAGGCCAGAACCCCGCGCGACTATCGGCGTGATGCAGCCAGCCATTTGTACGGCAAAAACCAGGACCGCGTCTACCAGGGCAAAATGCCGCCGCTGTTGTATGCCATCGGTGTGCTCCAAGTCGATGTGGACAGGCTGGGCCAAGTCACAGCCCTGAGCTGGATGCGAGCCCCCAAACACGCACCCGAGGTGATCGCCGAAATCGAACGCACCGTGCGCCACGCGGCCCCTTACCCGGCCCCCGTGAACATGGGCCGCGTCACCTACACCGACACCTGGCTGTGGCACAAAAGCGGAACCTTCCAACTCGACACCCTGACCGAAGGACAGTACTGATCCCTTGCGGGGCAGACCAAGATTGGCGCAGCCAATTTGCTCTGTCCCCAACATTTCAGGGATCCCCCCGCGGGGCAGACCAAGATTGGCGCAGCCAATTTTCTCTGTCCCCAACAATTCAGGGATATTCTTGCGAGACAAACCAGCGCCCACCTCACGACCCCCGGTAGGTCGAATAGCTCCAAGGGCTGACCAGTAGCGGCACGTGGTAATGCGCTGACGCATCAGCCACGCCAAAGTCAAGTATCACCCGGTCCAGAAAATTCGGCTCTGGCAACACCACAGCGCGCGCCTTGAAATACGCCGCCACCTCAAACACCAGCCGGTAGGTGCCCCGTTTCAAACCGGCACCGTCCAGCAGCAGACCATCGGGGTTGCGGCCATCCTGATTCAGCACCAATTCTTTGATGCACTGCACCGCCTCACCGTCGGTGGCATAAAGACGCACCGCCATGCCGGCCGCTGGGGTGCCGTGCATGGTATCCAACACATGTGTACTCAATCCCATCGTCTGATCCTCAACATTTGCCTGAAGTGTATTTCGCCCGGAGTATGTCGCTATCATGCCAGCCTTGTCCTGCCCGGCAGGATGTGTTTCACCGCCCTGACCCGCCATGAGCCTGTACAACAGCACCCTGCCCTATCCACGTGACCTCAAAGGTTACGGTCCGACGCCGCCCCACGCTCAGTGGCCGGATCAGGCGCGTATCGCCGTGCAGTTTGTGCTGAACTATGAGGAAGGCGGCGAAAACTGCGTGCTGCACGGCGACGCAGGCAGTGAGCAGTTTTTGTCTGAAATGTTCAACCCGGTCAGCTACCCAGACCGGCACATCAGCATGGAGGGCATTTACGAATACGGCAGCCGTGCCGGCGTCTGGCGCATTCTGCGCGAGTTCGAGCAGCGCGGCCTGCCGCTGACCGTGTTTGGCGTGTCGATGGCACTGCAGCGCTACCCTGAGCTGGTGCAGGCGTGCCAGCAGTTGGGGCACGAGATCGCCTGCCACGGCTGGCGCTGGATCCATTACCAGAACCTGCCCGAAGAGCTTGAGCGCGAACACATGGCACGCGGCATGGCGATCCTGACCGAATTGATGGGCGAGCGCCCACTGGGCTGGTACACCGGGCGCGACAGCCCCCACACCCGCCGCCTGGTGGCCGACTTTGGCGGCTTTGAATACGACAGCGACTACTACGGCGACGACCTGCCATTCTGGATGCAGGTTCGCAAAAGCGACGGCGAGGTGGTGCCACAGCTGATCGTGCCTTACACACTGGACTGCAACGACATGCGTTTTGCACTGCCGCAGGGCTATTCACACGCCGATCCGTTTTTTCAGTATCTGAAAGACACGTTTGATACGCTGTACGCCGAAGGTGACCCTGATGGGCTGAACGCGCCCAAAATGATGAGTGTGGGCATGCATTGCCGTCTACTGGGTCGTCCTGGGCGCATCACCGCGCTGCAGCGCTTTCTGGATCACATCGCGCACTTTGACCGGGTGTGGGTGTGCCGACGGCTGGACATTGCGCGCCATTGGCAAGCGGTGCATCCGCTTGTTGCTTAGGCGAAAGACTTGACTGGCATTGTTTGTGTTTTTATGCCCCTAGCCCATACTGATATTGGGGTTACAGCTCTTTTTTTAGAGTGAAGAATGGTTTTGGTTTCTTCCCCTTGAGCCCCCATGCCTGTTCCACCCTGTCGTTGACGGAAAAAACTATGCCCATAAGCCTTGAACAACTCAACAGTGCGCCTATGCCCGAGGCACTGCAACTGCTTGACGGCCTGTATGAACACTCGCCCTGGATTGCCGAGGCCGCCTTGGCGCAGAGGCCGTTCCAGTCCGTCCACCAGCTCAAATACATCATGACCCAGGTGTTGGCCGCCGCACCACGCGAGGCCCAGGTGGCGCTGATCCGCGCCCACCCGGAGCTGGCCGGCAAAGCCATGGTCAGCCAAAGCCTCACCGCCGAGTCGACCAACGAACAAAGCAAGGCCGGTTTGACGCATTGCAGCGCCGACGAATTTGCCACACTGCAGCAGCTCAACGCCGACTACAACGCCAAATTTGGCTGGCCCTTCATTCTGGCGGTGCGTGGCGCACGCGGCACCGGCTTGAGTCGCGCCGAGATCATCGCCACATTCGAGCGCCGTCTGGGCGGCCATTCCGACTTTGAGTTGCAGGAATGCCTGCGCAACATCCACCGCATTGCCGAAATCCGCCTGAACGACAAATTTGGCCTGACACCCGATCTGGGCAACGCCGTGTGGGACTGGCAGGAGGCACTGGCTGATTTTTCCGAGCCGGGCTATGCCGAGCAGGGCCAGCTCACCGTCACCTACCTGAGCGACGCGCACCGCGCCTGCGCGCAGCGCATTCAGGGCTGGATGCTGGATTGTGGCTTTGACAGCGCGCAGATCGACACAGTGGGCAATGTGGTGGGACGCTACGAAGCCGAGCCGCCTTCCAAGGACCGTCCGGCAGTCACCCCGGATGATCCTGAAATAAATAGCTTTCAGTTCAATCAGGATATGGGCTACAGCCCTAAAACCTATGTGAATCGCAAAACCCTTTTGACCGGCAGCCATTACGACACG
Organism: Rhodoferax sp.; assembly: GCA_018061265.1. Classification (GTDB taxonomy): domain Bacteria; phylum Pseudomonadota; class Gammaproteobacteria; order Burkholderiales; family Burkholderiaceae_C; genus Rhodoferax. The sequence continues at coordinate 6,368 of JAGOUM010000104.1, forward strand.
GTGCGCAATGCCGGCAAGTACGACGGCCGACTGGGCATTTTTGTGCCGATGGCCTGCGTGCGCGAGTTACACCGCGCCGGGCGACGCTTGCCCTATGCGATTGAGGTGGTGGCGTTTGCCGAAGAAGAAGGCCAGCGCTTCAAGGCCACATTTCTGGGTTCTGGCGCACTCACCGGCGACTTCAAACCCGATTGGCTGGATCAGCAGGACAGCGACGGCATCACGATGCTCGCCGCCATGCAGCACGCTGGCCGGTGCAGCGCCGCTGCCAGCCATGCCGATGTGCTGGCGGCCATTGCCCAGCTCAGGCGTGACCCGGCGCAGTACCTGGGTTTTGTTGAAGTGCATATCGAACAGGGTCCGGTGCTTAACGCCATGAACCTGCCACTGGGCGTGGTCACGTCCATCAACGCCAGCGTGCGTTACAGCGGCGAGGTGGTCGGTACCGCCTGTCACGCTGGCACCACGCCGATGCAATTGCGTCAGGACGCCGCCTGCGCCGCCGCCGAACTGGCTTTGTACCTGGAACAACGCGCTGCCCAAGACGGTGATTCAGTCGCCACCATGGGCCAGCTCAACGTGCCCGCCGGCAGCGTCAATGTGGTGCCAGGGCGCTGCACCTTCAGCCTCGATTTGCGGGCCCCAAACGACCTGCAGCGCAATGACCTAGAGCGCGACGTGCTAGAAAAAATGCAACAAATTTGCAAGCAACGAGGTCTGACATTCACACTCCAGGAGACCATGCGCGCCAGCGCCGCCCCAAGCGCACCGGCCTTGCAACAACACTGGGAAGTTGCTGTGGCAGCGCTGGGTCTGCCGGTCCACCGCCTGCCCAGCGGTGCCGGCCACGACGCGATGAAACTGCATGAGGTGATGCCGCAAGCCATGCTGTTCGTACGCGGCCAGAACGCCGGCATCAGCCACAACCCGCTTGAAACCACCACCAGCGACGACATGCAACTGGCGGTAGAGGCATTTGTTCATCTGCTGGAGCAGTTGGTGTGATACCCCTGTTTTTTTGATGCGCCAAATGACCATGACAAGCCCTGCAGCAGCAGAATCGGGGTCGGATCCCGATTCGGCCCAACGTCGTCATATCAGCCACAACCACTCGTCCGAATCGGGCTCTGACCCCGATTCTGCGGGCCATTGCTGACCAAGCTTCCATTCCACCAACCACTCGCCAAGCCCACGCTATGACCCCTTACACCCAACTCGACACCTGGATAGACGCCCACTTTGACGAACAGGTCGCTTTCCTGCAAGAACTCATCCGCGTGCCCACCGACACGCCGCCGGGCAACAACGCACCCCACGCCGAGCGCGCGGCTGAATTGTTTGCCGCCATGGGGCTGAATGCTGAAAAGCACCCGGTACCCGCCACCGAAGTGCAAGCCGCCGGCCTGCAAAGCATCACCAATCTGATCGTGCGCCGCCACTATGGTGCGGGCGGCAGAACCATTGCGCTCAACGCCCATGGTGACGTGGTGCCCCCCGGTGAAGGCTGGACGCATGACCCCTACGGCGCTGAGATCGAAGGCGGCAAGATGTATGGCCGCGCCGCTGCCGTGAGCAAATGTGACTTTTCCACCTATGCGTTTGCTATTCGGGCGCTCGAAGCGGTCTGCGCACCCAAACAGGGCCAGATCGACCTGCTGCTGACCTACGACGAAGAATTTGGCGGCGAGGTCGGCCCGGCCTGGCTGCTGGCGCACGGACTGACAAAACCTGACCTGATGATGGCGGCGGGTTTCAGCTATCAGGTGATCACCGCGCACAACGGCTGCCTGCAGCTTGAAGTAACCGTACATGGCCAAATGGCGCACGCTGCCATTCCTGAATCCGGCGTCGATGCGCTGCAGGCGGCCGTGAAGATTCTGAGCGTGCTGTATGCACAAAACGCGCACTATCGCGCCAGCATCAAGTCCGGCGTTGAGGGCATCACCCACCCGTACCTGAACATCGGCCTGATCCAGGGCGGCACCAACACCAATGTGATTCCCGGCAGGGTCACGTTCAAACTGGACCGGCGCATGATCCCCGAGGAGAACGCCGCACAGGTTGAAGCCACGCTGCGCGAACTGATCTCACAAACCGCTGCCACCCTGCCCGGCATCACGGTCGAAATCCGGCGCATGCTTTTGGCGCATGCCATGAAGCCGCTGCCCGGCAACCGCCCGTTGGTGGAGGCGATCCAGAAACACGGCAAACAAGTGTTTGGCGAAGACATTCCGGCGCTGGGCACACCGCTGTACACCGACGTGCGCCTGTTTGTCGAACGGGGTATCCCCGGCGTGATCTACGGTGCCGGCCCGCGCACGGTGCTCGAATCGCACGCCAAACGTGCCGATGAACGCCTGGACCTCAACGACCTGCGCCGTGCGACCAAGGTCATCGCACGCAGTTTGTGTGATTTGCTGAGCTGAAGGCTTGTGTGCAGGAGTAAAGTAGCGCCCCACCCAAAACAATACGGAGACACTGTGAGCGAACCCCTATCCCCTGTTGAACAAGCCCTGCATGACGCCGCCTGTGAATACCACCGTTTGCCCACCCGTGGCAAGATTTCGGTCAACGCCACCAAGCCGCTGCACAACCAGCGTGACCTGAGCCTGGCCTATTCACCCGGTGTGGCCTACCCCTGCCTGGAGATTCAGGCCAATCCGGCCATGGCACACGAGTACACCAGCCGTGGCAATCTGGTGGCGGTCATCACCAATGGCACTGCCGTGCTGGGCCTGGGCGACATTGGCCCGCTGGCCGGTAAACCGGTGATGGAAGGCAAGGGCTGCCTGTTCAAGAAATTTGCCGGTATCGACGTGTTCGACATCGAACTGGCCGAGCGCGACCCCGACAAACTCATCGAAATCATTGCTGCCATGGAACCCACGCTGGGTGGCATCAACCTGGAAGACATCAAAGCCCCGGAGTGCTTCTACATCGAGCAGAAACTCAGTGAGCGCATGGGCATTCCGGTTTTTCACGACGATCAGCACGGCACCGCCATCATCAGCAGTGCGGCGCTGCTCAACGGACTGGAACTGGTGGGCAAGAAAATTGAGGACGTTCGCGTGGCCGTGTCAGGCGCTGGTGCCGCGGCCATTGCCTGCCTGAACGTGATGGTCGGTCTGGGAGTGCAGGTGAAAAATGTGTTTGTTTGCGATTCCAAGGGGCTCATCTACAACGGCCGCCCGGGGGGCTTTGATGCCTCGAAAGCGCGTTTCGCCAAAGACACCGAGATGCGTACTCTGGCCGATGCCATGCTGGGGGCCGATGTCTTCCTGGGCTGCTCAACCGCCGGTGTGGTGACGCAAGACATGGTCAAGTCCATGACCAACCAACCCATCATCCTGGCGCTGGCCAACCCCGAGCCTGAAATCCGCCCCGAACTGGCCAAGGCGGTGCGCCCGGATTGCATCATCGCCACCGGCCGTAGCGACTACCCCAACCAGGTCAACAACGTCCTGTGTTTTCCGTACATTTTCCGCGGTGCGCTGGACTGTGGGGCCACCAAGATCACCGACGAGATGAAGCTGGCCTGCGTGCGCGAAATCGCTGACCTGGCCAAGGCCGATGTCAGCGAAGAAGTGGCGCACGCCTACGCCGGGCAAGACCTGGCCTTTGGGGTCGACTTCATCATCCCGAAACCCTTTGATTCGCGGCTGATCCTGCGTATCGCGCCGGCGGTGGCGGAAGCCGCGGCGCGCTCAGGTGTGGCGACCCGCCCGATCACGGACATGGACGCCTACCGCCAGGAACTGTCACGCTTTGTCTACTCCACCGGTTTGCTGATGGAGCCAGTATTCAACGCCGCACGTCGTGCACCCGCGTCAGCCAAGCGTGTGGCCTATGCCGAAGGCGAGGATGAACGCGTGCTGCGCGCCGCGCAACTGGTCATCGAAGGCGGATTGGCGCGCCCGATTCTGATTGGCCGCCCGGGTGTGATCGAGTCCCGCATTGCCAAAGCCGGGCTGCGCCTGAAAATCGGGCAAGACTTTGATGTCGTCAACCCCGAGGCCGACCCACGTTTTCGCCAGTATTGGGAGGCCTACCACCTGGCCATGGGCCGCGAGGGCGTCAGCCCCGATGCAGCCAAGGCGGCCGTGCGCCGCAGCACCACGGCCATTGCCGCGCTGATGATCAAACTGGGCGATGCCGATGCCATGCTGTGCGGCGTCTATGGCCGCTTTGACGTACATCTGGGGCATGTCAACGACCTGCTCGGTCGCAAGGCGGATGCACCGTGCTTCGCCACCCTCAACGCGTTGATGCTTGAGAAGCACTCGCTGTTCATTGCCGACACCTATGTCAATGAGGATCCAACGGCCGAGCAACTGGTCGGCATTGCGCGCATGGCGGCGGATGAGGTGCGCCGTTTTGGCATACCGCCCAAGGTGGCATTTTTGTCGCACTCCAACTACGGCTCGTCCAAACGCGCCTCGGCACAAAAGGTGCGCCGTGCGCGCGACCTGTTCAAGGCGGCCTACCCTGACATCGAGTGTGATGGCGAACTGCGTGGCGACTCTGCCTTGTCAGTGGAAATCCGCCGTGCCGCTCTGCTACACACCACACTCGAAGGCCCCGCCAACATTCTGGTCTGCCCAAACCTGGACTCGGCCAACATTCTGTTCAATGTGCTCAAGATCACCGCCAGCCACGGCGTGACAGTGGGGCCAATATTGCTGGGCGCAGCAGCCACCGCACACATCCTGACGCCGTCAGCCACGGTACGGCGCATCGTCAACATGACCGCGCTGGCTGTGGCCGATGTCAACGCGGTTCGCTGAGACGCGGGCGAGCGCTGGGGCATGAGCTGGCGGGCCAGGCTGCAGATCGACTACCGCTGCCAGCAGCAGCGGACAATTGCCCACCACAGCCATGACGGCCCACTGCGTGTATTACAAAGCCTGTACCCCGAGGGGGATGGCATTTGCCACAACGTGCTGGTGCACCCGCCTGGCGGTCTGGTGGGCGGGGACACACTCACCCTCGATATTCATGCCCAAGGTTGTGCCCACGGGCTGATCACTACGCCAGGTGCCAGTCGTTTTT
>JAGOUM010000105.1 GCA_018061265.1 Rhodoferax sp.
AGGTTCATGGTGGGTTCTTTGCAAGGGGTGCGTTTGACGCGGTTGATGGACTGGACAAATTGTCAGCCGCCGCTACCCGTGAAGACTGTTCGCCAGCACACAGACCAGCCGCCTAAGCCGGCCTATCGTCCGGTACTTGGCAGGTCAGGCTTGCCCGTCAACGAACAAATTCGTTACTATTTACATAGCTATCATCACATGTCAGATAAGCGCTATAGGCCAATTTCATTCAATTTTTTTGGGGTAGGTCAAGGCTGTGGTCGCGCCCGGCGGGCAAGCTGGCCAACCCCATTGGGGTGCTTCCTGATGGCTCTGACGCTGAGTGGCTGTGCCGGACTGTCGGCTTCGCCCAAAACCGCGCTGGGTTTTGAAGTTCCGGCGAGCTGGTCGGGCATGCCCGATTTGCCCCGCAACACCGACGCATCGCTGTTGGAATGGTGGGGGCGATTCAACGATCCGCTGTTGACGGGCGTGATCGAACAGGCGCTGCGCAACAACACCAATGTCATCGCCGCACAGGCGGCTTTGCAGCAAGCCCGCGCGCTGCGCAACGTGGCGGCGGCGGCCCTGTTGCCTGTGCTTGGCAGCGGGGCTTCAGTCCAGCAGAGCCGAACCGACAAAGACTCAAGCAATCACTTTCAGATCGGCCTGGACGCCAGCTGGGAGCTGGACTTTTTTGGTGCCCGGCGCAGCGCCGTGGCGGCACTGGATGCCACGGCCCAGGCCAGCGCTGCCAGCCTGGGTGGGGTGCAGATATCGCTCGCAGCGGAAGTGGCACTGAACTACCTGACACTGCGCAGCGCCCAGGAGCGCCTGGCCATCGCACGAGTCAACCTGGATAACCAGAGTGAGACCTTGCAGATCACCCGCTGGCGCCTTCAGGCCGGGCTGGTGACAGACCTGGAAAGTGAACAGGCTTTTGCCGCCCATGAGCAGACCGCAGCGTTGATTCCGGCGCTGCAAACCACCGTGTTGCAGATGATCCATTCGCTGTCCCTACTGACCGGCCAACCCCCTGATGCCCTGTTGGCAGCACTGACACCGGCGACTGCCGTGCCACAGATGGCGGCTGCCCTGACGCCGGCCTTTCCGGCGCAGACTTTGCTCCAGCGCAGTGATGTTCGCGCCGCCTACTACCAGGTGCAGGCGGCCGCTGCGCGCCTGCAACAGGCGGATGCCGCCCGCCTGCCCGGGTTCAACCTGGGTGGTTCATTGGGCCTGGCCGCGCTGACTCTGGGAACTCTGACCGATGGTGCGTCAGTCGTCGCGTCACTGCTGGCGAGTGTTTCGTGGCCGGTCTTTGACGGCGGTGCGGGGCAAGCCCAAAGTGAGGCCCAACGCGCAGCACTGCAGAAGGCGCACGCCAGCTACAAGAGCAGCGTTCTGACTGCGCTGGGTGAGGTCGAGGATGCGCTGGCGGCACTCAGGGGTGACCAGCAACGCCAGGCACGACTGGAAAACGCCTTTGCCTCGGCAGACATCGCCGCTACCCTGGCCAGCCAGCGGTACAGCAGCGGGCTGGTTGATTTTCAGGTGGTGCTGGAAACCCAGCGCTCCCGGCTGGGCACACAAGACAGCCTGGCCACCCTGCGCGCCACGGTCAGCGCCGACCATGTTCGTTTGTTCAAGGCACTGGGTGGTGGCTGGGACCCTGGTATTGGCCAGCCACCGGCCTTGCCCCCTGCTCCGCTTACCACCCCCGCATCATGAGCACCCAAGACCCCACTCCGACCAGCGCCACCCACACCGCGACCTTGCTTGACGAGCCACTGCCACAGCCCTGGTACCGTCGGCGGCTGTTATGGGCAGGTGTGCTGCTGCTGGCTCTGACTGCGGCAGGCGTTGGCTGGTGGCAGGCGCGCAAGGCCGCCAATGCGGCACCAAGCTACAACACCCAACCGGTAACGCGCGGCAACCTGACCCTGAGCGTGACCGCCAATGGCACTTTGCAGCCGACGCGCACCATCAGCATCGGCAGCGAGCTCTCGGGCACCGTGCTCAAGGTCAATGTGGACGTCAATGATCAGATCAAAAAGGGCCAGGTGCTGGTGGTACTCGATACCGCCAAGCTGAACGACCAGATCCTGCGCTCCAGAGCGGCACTGTCGGCCGCCGGTTCCAAGGTGGAGCAAACCCAGGCGACGCAGCAGGAAGCCGCAGCCAACCTGGCACGTTTTGATGAGGTGGCCCGCCTGTCCAACGGCAAGGTACCGTCGAAGGCCGAACTCGATGGCGCCCGGGCCACCCTGCAACGCGCCAAGGCCGACGAGTCAAGCGCCCGCGCCGGTGTGAGGGATGCTCTGGCGGCACTGTCCACCGATGAGATCAACCTGTCCAAAGCGTCAATCACCGCACCCGCCAATGGGGTGGTGCTGACCCGTGCGGTGGACCCTGGCAATGCGGTGGCCGCATCATTGCAGGCCGTGACGCTGTTCACCGTGGCCGAAGATCTGACCCGGCTGCGTCTTTGGGTGTATGTGGACGAAGCCGATGTAGGCGCAGTCAAAGTTGGCCAGGACGCCACCTTCACCGTCAGTGCCTATCTGGCGCGCAAGTTTCCGGCGCGTATCACCCGTGTCGGTTTTGGCTCAACCATCACTGACAACGTGGTGACTTACCTGACCTACCTGGACGTGAACAACGCCGACCTGAACCTGCGCCCCGGCATGACCGCCACCGCCACCATCACGGCGGCCACGCGCAAGGATGTGCTGCTGGTACCCAACACCGCGCTGCGCTTTACCCCCAGCGTGGCTGTAACAGATGCCAAGGCCAAAACCAGCGTGTTTGCCAACATGGGGCCACGCATGCCGGGCGGTACCCGCAAATCGGCAGCGTCTAGCGCCAGCACTGCTGCGGCCAGGCAGGTCTGGGTGCTACCCAAAGACGGCAGTCCGGTAACTGTGGCGGTGACTCCGGGTATCAGCGACGGCAACATGACCGAGATTACCGGCGGAGACCTGTTGATCGGGATGGATGTGATCACCAACCAGAAAACGGCGACAAGCCAATGAACACGGCTCTGCCCGACGCCCTGATCCAGCTGCGCGGTGTGACCAAGCGCTATGGCAGCGGTGCGTCTGAATTGATGGCGCTCAAAGGCATTGACTTGGACATTGTGGCCGACGAGTTTGTTGCCATCATGGGCCCCAGTGGCTCTGGCAAGTCCACCGCCATGAACATTTTGGGCTGCCTGGACACACCGACCAGCGGCCAATACCTGTTCAAGGGCGCGCATGTGGAAGCCCTCACGCGCGACCAGCGGGCGCGGTTGCGCAGGCGCTACTTGGGCTTTGTGTTTCAGGGGTTTAACCTGTTGGCGCGTACCTCGGCGCAAGAAAACGTTGAACTGCCGTTACTGTACCGGGGCGACAACGCCAGTGTGCGCCGCATTGCCGCTGGCAAAGCGCTGCAATCGGTGGGCCTGGGCGGCTGGGAGCGCCACACCCCTGCCGAACTGTCGGGTGGCCAGCAACAGCGGGTGGCCATAGCCCGTGCCATTGTCACCGCGCCCGCGGTGGTGCTGGCCGACGAGCCCACCGGCAATCTCGACACCCAACGCAGCCACGAGATCATGGGCCTGCTGCTGGCGTTGAACCGTGACCACGGCATCACGGTGCTGATGGTCACCCACGAACCCGACATGGCGGCCTACGCGCGGCGTATGGTGCATTTTGTTGATGGCCGCCTGGCCAAGGACGAGGTCAATCCGCACCCGATCACCGCCGTACCAGCCACAGCGCCCGCGCAAGAGGCCGTCTGATGCTGTACAGCGTGTTCATGCTCGCCTTGCGCTCGGTGCAGCGCAATATGCTGCGCTCGTTTCTGACCATATTGGGCATCGTCATTGGCGTCAGCGCGGTGATCACCATGGTGACGCTGGGCAATGGTGCCACCCAAGCCATCGAGAACCAGATCACCAGCCTGGGCACCAATTTGCTGATGGTGTCGCCCGGGCAGCGCGGGCCAGGTGGCAGTGGCGGCGGGGGTGGTGGCGTGCCGCTTTTCACCGAAGCCGACGCCCAGGCGGTTGCCACACAGATCGGCGGTGTCGCCCAGGTGGCACCACAGAGCCGCGCCTCAGCGACGGTGGTGGCCAATGGTCGCAACTGGGCCACCAGCATTGTCGGCAGCACCAACGCCTGGTTTGAGACCGGCAACTGGAAGCTGGCCAGTGGCCGTGTTTTTGCAGACGACGAACAGTTGGGCGGTGCGGCGGTCTGCATCATTGGTGAAACCGTGCGCCGCGAACTGTATGGCGGCACCATCGGCAGCACCGGCTTGGGCGCTGCCCTGCGCATCAAGCAGTTCTCGTGCACCGTGGTCGGCATTCTGGCGGCCAAAGGTCAGGGTGGCATGGGCGACCAGGACGACACCGTGCTGCTGCCGCTGCACACCTTGCAGCGCCGCGTGACCGGCAATCACAAGGTGAATACGCTGCAGGTGTCGATGCAGAAAAATGCCGACAGCGGGCCGCTCAAGGCCAGCTTGCGCCAGTTGCTGCGTGAGCGGCGCAAACTGGCCGGCGGTGACGACGACAACTTCAACATTTTTGACACCCAGCAACTGGCCGAAACCCTGTCGAGCACCATGGGCGTGCTGACCAACCTGCTGGGTGCGGTGGCCGCGGTGAGCCTGCTGGTGGGCGGCATCGGCATCATGAACATCATGCTGGTCAGCGTGACCGAGCGCACCCGCGAGATTGGCCTGCGCCTGGCGGTGGGCGCGCTGGAGGGTGAGGTTTTACTGCAGTTTTTGATCGAAGCGGTGGTGCTGTCGGCCCTTGGCGGTGTGGTGGGGGTGCTGATTGCGACCGGGGCTTCGTACGGGCTGTCTTTGTACATGGCGGTGCCCTACGAGTTTGACGCCGCCATCAATGTGCTGGCGATGGTGTTCTCTGCCGGAATCGGTGTGGTGTTTGGCTACTTTCCAGCGCGGCGCGCGGCCCGTATGGACCCGATCGAGGCGCTGCGGCATGAGTAGTTGCCGAATGCAGCGCTGGCCGAGTGTCAATTGGCAGAATTTGCCAGTATCCGGTGGCTTCTTAAACTGCTGATTTCAGAAGTGCTCGATGTAGTCCATGGTCTGAAACCCGTACGACACGCCAATCTCCATGCCAGGTGTTTCCGCTGGAATGTCAAAGATGCTGAAGCAGGCGCTGCTCGAATCCACACCCGAGGTTGACACCAGTGACTTGGCCAGGTTTGCCAGCGATTCAACTCCGTTGGCATCGAGAGTGGTGGGCACACCGGCGCGAACCAGGGCCTGGGCCGATTTTTGCCCACCCGGGCATTTTTTCAGCGCCTGCGATATAGATTTCAAGATCGCGAACCCGGCGCGTGTGTTGTTGGCCGCCTTGATAAAGGGGCCCCAGTTACCACCCAAGGCAAGGGAGAAATCCATGCCCTGGTTGGTGGTACCGACCAGTTGTTTGGGATCGTTACAGACCAGCACCGCCAGCACCGCGTTGGTCGATGCGCCAAGCCCAATCGCCAGTTTGGAGGTCTTGGTCTGAAAGTAACAGCGCTTGCCGGTGCCGGCATTCCAGACCACACCATGCGCCGCCTCTGCACCCACCACCCCCAGTGTGCCGCTGTATTTGCCGCCCACACCGACCCAAAGGTCGTTGTCCGCCGGGGGGTCGGCGCGCCGCTCCAACATTTGCCATTGCAGGTTGTGTTTCTGAAAGGGTGGCGTCGAGATCGAAATCGATGCATTCAGTTTGGTATTGATACATCCTTGGCCGAAACGAGCAGACACGGGAAACGACCCGCTCTGGCTGGTAAGGCAGTCAATCCAAAAGATCGGGCTGGTACCGTCATTGCCATAAAAGACCACCCGTTGCACCGGACGTCCACCCGGCAAAAACACCACTTCATCCTTGATCACACCGGCGCTGCTCAGAAACTGGTTGGGCCGACTGCTGCGCTTGACTCGCCAGTGGTTGACGTTGGCACCGAAGTCGGGGATGTACTCAAGTTCGATCTCGCCCCAGAATCGACAGAACCGTGACCCGAAGGGTGGATCCACCTTGTCCCAAATCATCATCCGCCAAAGCATGAGGGCACCTCCGAGTTGCAAACTTGCCCTGAACCGGGCGGATCCGTGATGACACCGATGATCAAACTCTGACAACCTCCCGCTGATCAGTGTCCTACGCCTCGCCAACGATATGACATCGGATAAAACCCTCGAATGTTTGGGTGTATCGACATGGGCGAACCATGCATCCGAAGCACGACCGTCGCCGTACGCAAAGGCAACAACGTGGCCGAGCTGCAGCGGAATACTGGCGGCTTGGGTTTTTCAGCATCGGTCAAAGCAACTCCAAATGGATCGACGGAGCATCGTAGGATGGATGAGCGGTGCTTGACCGTGTGCTGACGCATCAAGTGATCTCAAGTCATTCCCGCCAACCAATGCTTCCAGCGTTCCGGTCAGCGATGGCATGGCCTTTCAGGCATTACTTCACCAGCAACAGACTCTCATCCCACTTGGCGTGTTTCTCCAGCCCTGCCAGATTGGCCACCGTCGCGGCGATGTTGGACAAGCCCGCCGACGCGGTTTGTTTTAACCCCAGCTTGCCACCCGTGACCTTGTCAAACAGGATCAGCGGCACCGGGTTCAGGGTGTGGGCGGTTTTGGCCTTGTAAGAGCCGTCGGCGTTCAATGATGGCTGTTTGGTCTTTTTGTCCAGCTCATACATCTCGTCAGCGTTGCCGTGGTCGGCGGTAATCAGGGCCACGCCGCCTGCGGTTTCTACGGCAGGCAGCAGGCGCGCCAATGCCAGGTCAACCGCCTCAACGGCCATGGTGGCAGCACGGAAATTGCCGGTGTGACCAACCATGTCACCATTGGCAAAGTTGCAGCGCAGCAGTTTGTACTGGCCACTTTGCACGGCGGCAATCATCGCGTCGGCAATCTCTGCGGCTTTCATCCATGGGCGCTGCTCAAATGGCACCACGTCACTGGGCACCTCTTGCCAGGTCTCGCCGTCAAACTTGTTGGAGCGGTTGCCGTTCCAAAAATAAGTGACGTGACCAAATTTCTGCGTCTCGGAGCAGGCAAATTGCGTCAGGCCTGCCTTGCTGAACCATTCACCCGAGGTGTCCATGATGGCCGGTGGCGTCACCAGAAAACGCTTGGGCAGCTGCAGGTCGCCGTCGTATTGCAGCATGCCGGCAAAGGTCACGTCAGGGGTGCGCACCCGGTCAAACCGGTTGAAATCTACCTCGACAAAGGCACGTGTGATTTCAATGGCGCGGTCACCGCGGAAGTTGTAAAACACGACCGAGTCGCCGTCTTCAATGGTGCCGATCGGCTGGCCGTCTTGCGCAATCACAAACTCCGGCAAATCCTGGTCAATGGTGCCAGGATGTTGGGCGCGCAGGCCGTTCACCGCTGCAGTGGCGTTGGCAAACTGCGGCCCCTGACCCAGCACATGGGTTTTCCAGCCTTTTTCGACCATCGACCAATTGGCATCGTAGCGGTCCATGGTGATGTTCTGACGGCCACCACCCGAGGCAATGCGGGCATCAAACCCGTCGCTGCTGAGCCCGGCCAGAAAGGTTTCAAACGGCACCACATAGTCCAGTGCGCTGGTCTCAGGCACGTCGCGCCCATCCAGCAGGGCGTGGATGCGCACGGTCTTGACCCCTTCGAGCTTGGCCTGAGCCACCATCGCCTTCAGGTGGTCAATGTGGCTGTGCACATTGCCATCAGAAAACAGGCCAATGAAGTGAATCACACCCCGGCCCGCTTTGGCTCCCGCCACGATCTGCTGCCAGGCCTGGCCTTGCCAGATCGAGCCATTGGCAATCGCATTGGCCACCAGCGCCGCGCCCTGGCTGTAGACCTGGCCCGCGCCGATGGCGTTGTGGCCGACTTCGGAGTTGCCCATGTCGTCATCCGAGGGCATGCCCACCGCTGTGCCGTGGGCGCGCAGGCTGATGTTTGGGGCTTGTGCAAACAGTTTGTCCAGCGTGGGTTTGCGGGCGGCGGCGATCGCGCTGCCCACGTCGAGCTTGGGCAGACCATAGCCGTCCATGACAATGACAACAACCGGACCGGGCACACCGGCAAAGGCAGAAAATTTTTGAAGCATGGTGGTTTCCGAAGTGAACGTGTGGGCAATACCCCAATTTTGCGCCACATCAAACATCAAACTGGTGGGGCGCTGCAAAGGGGCATGAAAAAGGTCAAAGCCAAAGGAAAAAGTCCCGGTCAGGTCAAAACCAGCGACCATGGTGCGCTGGCACCACCAACATCAGGCAGGCTGCCCCAATTTGAATTGGAGAAAGGCGTTCAAGAGGTAAAAGGTCAACAGCAGACCACTGACCCAGCGGGCAGTTTGAGCCACACGGGCACCGGGCCGGTAGGCCAGTGCCAGGATAACAGTGCCGCCCATCAGGCAGGCGATGATGGCGGATACGGCGTGCGCCGGTGACACCCCGGAAAAGATCGGACCAGGCAGGTAGGCCATGTCGTCAATGGCCAGAATCAACACATCAAACAGGTTGCTGCCCAGCAGGTTGCCGACCGCCATGTCCAGAGCACCAATCCGCAGTGCACCCCAGGTGGTGGCCAGTTCCGGCACTGAGGTGGCCAAAGCAATGAAAAGTGTGCCGACAAACGAGTTGGACCAGCCCATCAGGGTAGCCAGGCGCACGCCGACCATCGGCAGCCAGATGCCGGCACCAATGATCACGGCAGATGCCAGGGCATATCCCATCAGTGCGGACTTCAGGGTCATGGCCTGTGTTGCCCGGGCGGTCTTGGTGGTCACGGGGGGTGCCAGGGTTTGCTGCTCAACGAGGTAGAGCGTGCGCATGGCCATCAGGTACCCTCCCATCAACAACAGACTGGCCGCGCTGATGTGCCCAAAAGCCAATACCAAACCTTGTGCGCTCAGCAGCATGGCAAGCGCCACCCCGGCCAGCAGAATCACCCCGAAGGCCGCCGACACCAGGTGCCCACGGCCCACCACGGCATAAAGGCTGCCGCCGCGGTACAGCAGGTCGATGAATGCAAAGATGGCCAGGTTAAACACGCAGCTCCCCAGCACGTCGCCCATGGCAATATCGGGGGCAGCGGCAACGGTGACGGCACTCAGTCCGGTGATGAGCTCCGGCAACGACGTGACCGTGGCCAGGAAAATCAGCCCGACCCAGTTGCGCGACAGACCGGTGTGGGTGGCTATCACGTCACCATAAAGGCTCAGGCGCACACCTGCCACGCCGATCAGTCCGGTGCATAGGGCCAACTCCAGCCAGATGATCAGGGTGGGGTTCATGCGGCGGGCCGCTGACGACGCCACGTTTTTTCAAGCTCAACCACCACCCCGACCACCGCTGCGGCGCCCAGGCAGATGCCCAGCTCGCCCAGACTGAGCGGCTGAGTCTTGAAAACCGGGTTGAGCATTGGCACATAAATGGTGGCCATTTGCAGCCCAAAGGTCAGCAGCACCGCCCCCAGCAGTGGCTTGTTGCTCAACAACCCCAGGGTCCACAGCGCATCTCGCTCGGAGCGGATGGCCAGCACATGTACCATTTGTGACAGCGTCAGCACGGTGAACACCATGGTTTGCCAGTGCGCATGGCCAGTGGACAGGGCCCATGCCTGAACGCCCAGGCACAGACCACCAATCAGCAGCCCAACCACCAGAATATGCTGCCACATGCCGCCGGCAAACAGGTTCTCGGAAGGTGGGCGCGGCGGGCGCTGCATCACGCCGCGCTCGGCCGGTTCAGCCGCCAGCGCCAAGCCGGGCAAGCCGTCGGTCACCAGATTCACCCACAAAATGTGGATCGGCAGCAGGGGGATCGGCAGCATCAGCAACGGGGCCAGAAACAGCGTCCAGATCTCCCCCGAATTACCGGTCATGGCGTAGCGGATGAATTTGCGGATGTTGTCAAAAATGCGCCGCCCTTCCCGCACCGCTGCCACGATGGTTGCGAAATTGTCGTCCAGAAGCACCATGCTGGAGGCTTCGCGCGCCTCGTCGGTGCCGCCTTTGCCCATGGCAATACCAATGTCGGCGCGTTTCAGGGCGGGCGCGTCGTTGACGCCATCGCCCGTCATGGCCACGATCTGACCCTGCGCCTGCAAAGCCTCGACGATACGGATTTTTTGTGCCGGGTCAACCCGGGCATAGATGCGCACATCGGCCACGCGTGCCCGCAGGGCCTGCTCATCGAGCGTGCTCAGTTCATGCCCGGTGAGCACCGGTGCCTGTGCATCGGCGACGATGCCCAGGCGCTGCGCAATGGCGCGGGCGGTGGCCGGGTGGTCACCCGTGATCATCACCGGCGTGATGCCTGCGCTGATGCAGTCGGCCACCGCGGCCGCAGCCTCTGGGCGCGGCGGGTCAATCAACGCGATGAGCCCGAGGAACTGCAGATGGCTCTCGATGGAATCGGTAGCCTCGGGCGCGTCCAGCACATCGTTACCCGGCAGCACCGCATGGTCGCGCCGCGCCAGCGCCAGCACCCGCAAGCCCTGAGTGGCCAGCGCGTGCGCCTGATTCATGACCGCCACGCCGTCAAGTGGCTGGCTGCCAGCGGGCGACCATTGCGCGTTGCAATGGATCAGCAGCGACTCCGGGGCACCTTTGGTATAGGCGACAAACCCGTTGCCTACGTGGTGCAGTGTGGTCATGCGTTTGCGGCTGGAATCAAAAGGCAACTCCTGCAGACGCGGCCAATGGGCCTCCAGCTCGGTCTTGTCCAAACCGGCTGCGGCCGCCGCCTCGACCAGGGCGGTTTCGGTCGGATCACCCAGCCAGGCGCGGGTGGCCACAGCGTTGCGGGAACCTTGGCCAGGGTGTGCGTCATTACACAGGGCTGCAGCGCGCAGGGCTTCCAGAATCAGCGGTCCTGGTGGGGCCTTGCCAGGCACCCAGGAGGCGTCTGGTGTCCACAGAAACTCGGCCAACATTCTGTTTTGTGTCAGGGTCCCGGTTTTGTCCGAGCAAATGGTCGTCACCGAGCCCAGTGTTTCCACCGATGGCAGGCGCCGCACAAGTGCGTGCACCGCCACCATCCGCCGCGCGCCCAGTGCCAGCAATACCGTCACCACCGCCGGCAATGCCTCTGGAATCGCCGCCACGGCCAGGCTGATGGCAGTCAACGCCATCAGCAACGGTGGCTCTCCACGCCACAAGCCAGCTACAAAAATAATTGCACAAATGCCAATCACCACAAGCGCCAGACGTTTGCCAAATACCGACAGACGGTTTTGCAACGGGGTGCTGCGGTCGTCCTGATCAAGCAACTGGGCCACTTTGCCGAGCTCGGTGTGCATGCCGGTTGCCACCACCACGCCGCGGGCGCGCCCCAGTGTGGCAGTGG
>JAGOUM010000240.1 GCA_018061265.1 Rhodoferax sp.
CCAGCGCGTGGGCGATGGTGCCCAGGTCCACGTATTCCAGTTCACTGCCCACCGGCACTCCGCGTGCCAGGCGGGTGAGTTGCAGGCCGCGCGACTTCAGGCCCTCGCTGATCACATGCGCGGTGGCTTCACCCTCGGCGGTGAAATTGGTGGCCAGGATCAGCTCGCGTACCGTCCCGTCGAGTGCCCGGTCAAACAGCTTTTTCAGCCCGATGTCTTTCGGGCCAATGCCGTCCAGCGGGCTAAGCCTGCCCATCAGCACAAAATAAAGCCCTTTGTAGGCACCCGTGCGCTCCACTGCGGACTGATCGGCCGGGGTTTCGACCACACACAGCTTGCTGGTATCACGGCGCGGGTCCTGGCAGGTGTCACAGATGCGGTGCTCGGTAAAGGTGTGGCAACACTCACAATGCTGAATATGCTCGGCCGCCGCCGCCAGTGCCCGTGACAGGGCCACGGCCCCGCCCCGGTTGTGCTGCAGCAAATGAAACGCCATGCGCTGCGCCGACTTCACACCCACACCGGGCAGGCAGCGCAGCGACTGGATCAGCGCCTCAAGCGCGTTGGTGTCAGACATGTGAACCCGAGCGCTTGCGGCAACCCAGAATCAGAACGGAAACTTCATGCCACCCGGCAACCCGGGCATACCGGCGGTGATCTTGCCCATTTTTTCAGCGGAGGTGTCTTCGGCCTTGCGAACCGCTGCATTAAAGGCGGCTGCCACCAAGTCTTCGAGCATGTCCTTGTCGTCTGCCAGCAGGCTCGGGTCGATGGTGACACGCCGCACCTCATGTTTGCAGGTCATGGTGACCTTGACCAGGCCGGCACCCGACTCACCGCTGACCTCGATACTGCCCAGTTCGTCCTGGGCCTTCTTCATGTTGTCCTGCATCGCCTGCGCCTGCTTCATCAGGCCAGCGAGTTGTCCTTTGTTGAACATGGAATTCCTTGGTGTTGATTGATCAAGTTTGTTGCACCCAAGCCTTGCAGTGACGGCACGTTACAGCGGCTTGATGCTGCCGGGGATGATTTTCGCCCCAAAATCGCGCATCATGGTTTGAACGAAGGGGTCGTCAAAAACGATTTTCTCAGCCGTCAGCTGCCGCTGTGCGGCTGCAGCGGCGTTGCGGCGTGCCGGACTGTCACTGACCCGACCCACCTCAATCACCAGCCGCACCGGGTAACCCGCGCTGGCCAGCGCAGCAGTCAGGCGCTCCCGACTGCCACTCTGGTTGAGTGACTCGCGCTCAACCCGCAACAGCCACTGGTCGGTGTCGCGCGCCACCAGCTGGGATTGCAGCGCCAGTTCACGCACCATGGCGGTAATGGCCTCACTGGCAATCAGTGCCTGCACCGTGCTGTACCAAAAATCACCCTCGGCACCCGGTGTCAGGCTTTGCGTGGCACCCGCAGCAGCCAATGCCTCACGCGCAGAGTCGGGTTGCACCCGGACTTGAACCGCCTCAATGGATGACACCGGAGCCGCCTGGCTTGCCTGGACCAACGGCGGTGCGGTCAATTGGGCTGCTTCTGGTGCCGGTACAACCGCCGCGGGCCGATCCAGCACAGGCAGGCGCTGACCCGCTGGTGGCATCGGAACCGTATTTTTTTCAATAGCGAACTTACTATGTCCAGTAAGCGCTGGTGCCGTTTTTTCTTGAATTTTCTCAGTGATAACCGGTGGAGCGGCGGCTGGGTGTGCGGCCCGCTCAGCGCCGGACTGCGTCGGCTTCAGAGTTTTTTTTTCCACCACGTCACCCATCTGCCCCGGCTTGAATGCCAGCAAACGCAGCAACACCATGGTCAGTGCCGCATATTCATCCGGTGCCAGACCGAGCTCACCGCGGCCGTGCAGACACAGGCTGTAGAGCAACTGGGTTTCATCGGCGGGCATCAGCGCGGCCAGTCGCAGCAGTTCAGACTGCTCCGGGTCAGTGTCGTCGTCAATCGCCATTGACGGTACCGCCTGGATCACGGCCATGCGCTGCAAAACGGCACTCATTTCTTCGAGTGTGGACGCCGCACTCAGACCGTTAAGTCGCAGCGCTTCAGAGGTTTCCACCACGTTTTTGCCATCACCACTGGCCAGCGCATGGATCAGCCGGAACACATAACTGCGGTCCACACTGCCCAGCATCTGGCGCACACTTGCTTCGGCCAGTGTGCCCGAACCAAAGGCGATCGCCTGATCGGTCAGACTGAGTGCATCCCGCATCGAGCCGTGCGCGGCACGCGCCAGCAGCTTGAGCGACTGCAGATCGGCGCTCACCTGTTCGGCCGCCAGCACCGTTTGCAAGTGTTCACGAATGGTCTCCGGTGCCATCGGCCGCAGGTTGAACTGCAGGCAACGGCTCAGCACCGTGACCGGTACCTTCTGCGGGTCGGTGGTGGCCAGCACAAATTTCAGGTATTCGGGCGGCTCCTCGAGTGTTTTCAACATGGCGTTAAATGCCGTGTTGGTCAGCATGTGCACCTCGTCGATCATGAACACCTTGAAGCGGCCCTGTACCGGCTTGTAGACCGCCTGCTCCAGCAAAGTCTGAACCTCATCAACACCCCGGTTCGAGGCCGCGTCCAGCTCGGTGTAATCCACAAACCGGCCACTGTCAATGTCCGTGCAGGCGTGGCACACCCCGCAAGGCGATGCGGTGATGCCACCCGTGCCGTCAGGGCCCTGGCAATTGAGCGACTTGGCGAGAATGCGTGACACCGTGGTCTTGCCCACGCCACGGGTGCCGGTGAACAGGTAGGCGTGGTGCAGTCGCTGGCTGGTCAGCGCATTGCCCAGTGCCCTGACCACATGGTCCTGCCCCACCATTTCGGAGAAATTGCGGGGGCGGTACTTGCGGGCGAGCACGAGGTAGGACATGGCCGCGATTCTAAGGGTCGGGCCAGCCGGACTCTGTGGCTACAATGCACCCCGACGGGCCTTCCCGCATGGTAAAGCGGCCAACCGGGTCAGGTGGGGAACCAAGCAGCCCTAACTGTGGAGCCAGTGCCGGGGTCAAGGCTCGTCAACCTCATACGTCCAATC
>JAGOUM010000241.1 GCA_018061265.1 Rhodoferax sp.
TTTGACCTCTTTCGAAACACGTTCACCCAGCAGGTAAAAGGCAATCACATCGTGGCTGACCATGGGCTCGGTCATTTGCGCTACCGCCTCGGGCAGGCGTGCCATCACCTCACTGTTGGGTATGCTGAACTTGTGATGTCGCGTCTTGAAGTGTGCCACCACCTGGTCTGAATATTCAAACTCGTCGGCTTTCTCAGCGCCGCCACCCAGATCTTCAAATCCGATCGAAAACGTTCGCAGGTCTTTCACATGGTCGGCCAGCAGACCCACCAGCAGGCTTGAATCCAGTCCGCCGGAAAGCAGCACCCCCACCGGCACGTCGGCCGCAAGCAGGCGGCGCTCCACACTGCGGTCAAGGAAGGCGCGGGTCTGCGTCAGCCATTCCTGCTCGGAGATTGGTGTTTCAGGCCGGGTGGCATCCAGCGACCAGTACCGTTGTTGCTCCACGCTGCCATCAGGGTTCAACACCATGGTGTGTGCGGGCGGGAACTTGCGCACCCCTTTCAGAATGGTGCGAGGCGCTGGCACCACGGTGTGCAGCGTGAAATGGTGGTGCAGCGCCACCGGATCAAGGGTGGTATCCACACCGCCACCGGCCAGCAACGCCGGCAGGCTGGAGGCAAATCGCAGCCGGTGGCAGTCCTGCGTCAAATAAAGCGGCTTGATGCCAAAACGGTCACGCGCCAAAAACAGCTGACTGCTGCGCTGGTCCCAGATGGCAAAGGCAAACATGCCTTTGAAACGGGTGACACAGGCCTGGCCCCAGGCGTGGTACGCCTTGAGGATGACCTCGCTGTCACCATGAGAAAAAAATGTGTAGCCCAGCGCCTGCAATTCAAGGCGCAGCTCGCGGTAGTTGTAGATCGTGCCGTTAAAGACCAGGGTCAGCTGCAAGGTGGCGTCGACCATCGGCTGGTGCGCGTGGGCCGACAGGTCAATGATCGACAGACGCCGGTGACCCAACGCCAGCGGGCCGTCACTGTAGGTGCCAGCATGGTCGGGGCCGCGGCGCGCAAGTTGGTCCGACATGCGACCAATGGCCGCCATATCGGGGGATCTGCCATCAAATCGCAATTCACCACAAATGCCACACATCAATTCGCTCCTTCTTCTGGCACCACGATGACGGGTGCAAAGCCGCCACCCTGGGTGCGGAAATTGGTGGTCTGGCCGGCGTACATCCGCGCCGCCAGCAACTGGACCTGTCCCGCATAGGTATAGGCACGGATATCAAATTTGAGGTCGGTCAACACACCATCAACCAGGGTCTTGCGCCCGGCCGGCGGCACCAGTGCCTGCGCGACAAAGTCACCAACCAGGATGTCACCCCAGACACGGCGGGTGAGTTTGTCTCCGCGGTAAGCCGCCTTGGCACCATACCCCGCCACCGGTTTGAAGAACAGGCCGCGGCGCTGTGCCCACAATGTGTCGGCGCCATGGTGGGTGACCAGCTGTGTGGCGGGCACATGGGCGCCCAGCAGTGCACGCTCAGTGCTCGTGGCACCGTATTCGGCCAGCCGCTCATCGCTGCTCAGCACAATCAGGTTGCGTTTGTCGGCCAGCAGCGCATGCGCACGAGGGTGCGGCGTGAGCACCACGGCCCCGGCGGCATAGGCTTCGCGCAAGGCCTGGTGGGCAGGGTCTTGCAGATAAAAGTCGGTCAGGCGGTTGTACACCATGTCAACGGCCTGACCCTGATGTTTCAGCACGGCACCATCCCATTGCAAGGCGGCAGGGTCGGCGATGCGGGCTTGAATACCGTGTTCGTCGAACAGCTGGCGAAACAGCTCAAACTCGGGTGCCAGGTATTGCTGGGCAGGGTCGGCGTCAACGATCAGCACATTGCGCCAGGGCTTGTCACCACGCTGGCGTTGCCACTCGTTGGAAAACATGTCCAATACCGACTGTTTCAAGGTGTCGCGTCGGCTGGGCGACGCAAAGGCCCAGGCCAGCTCGGTGCAACAGGCATCCTGGGCGCGGGCCAGTGCGGCGTTGAGCAGCAGGCCACCGGCGTTGGTATTGACTTCGATGAGTTGTGCACCGTCAGCCCCGAGGTGAAAGTCATATCCCATACAGACGCCTTGGGGGCCAAACTCCAGCTGCGCCAGCCGGTCGGCGCGCGCCAGGGCCTGGGTCTGGTACGCGGGCAGGGTGGCCATCCGCTCGATGGCAGTCACCGTGGCAACGATCTGGCGCTGCACCGCCTCGGCAATAAACACCACGGTGTCAGAAAACAGGTTCGGACGGCTGTGGCTGATGGTGCTCATCAGCCCGTGCAGGCTGGGGTCGCTCTCAAGCTGTTGCCGCAGCCGCTCGGCGTTGAGTGTGCGGCAGAAGCAGTCGCGGTTGAGCGCCTCAGCTGAACTGGTACTCTGGTGCAGTGCAGTGGGGAGGGACAAGGTCATTGGGTAAACGCAATAAATCAGCGCATCGATTGGCCCGCTGGCCAAGCGGCGGGCTTGGCAAAATGGGCAGCGTACAAGGATGGATGCGGGCGGGATTGAAGGCAGGTGGTGCGCGTGGTCTGGCGTGTGTGAGGCTTGATTTTGCCTCAGTCTGCGCTACCATGCGCCGCTTGAAGTCGCTTCAACCCGAATCACCGCCAAAACGAGGGAACCATGCATCCATTTCACTGCGAACCGACGCGACGCCAGGCGCTACTGACTGGACTGGGTTTTGCTCTGGGCGCGCCAGCCGTCTGGGCACAATCTGCCGGTGCCCTGAGTCCGGCGCAAATGGAGCGGCAGGCAGCAGAGTTGCCGCTGACCGGCGCACACCTCAAACTGCCCGAACTGGGCTTGTTTGGCGGTGGCCAGTTCCGACCGGCACAGGCGCAAGGCCAGATTACCGTGGTGTACTGGTGGGCCAGCACCTGTCCGTTCTGTGCGCAGCAAAGCCCCGAGATTCAGAAGCTCTGGCAGACCTGGCAAGGCAAAGGCCTGCAGATGCTGGCCTTGTCGGTGGATCGCAGTCCCGATGAAGCAATCGCCTATCTGGCCAAAAAGGGCTACACCTTCCCGTCGGC
>JAGOUM010000242.1 GCA_018061265.1 Rhodoferax sp.
TGCCTTTGACCGGTAAACCCGTGATTGTCCTGAGTGCAAAAAAACCCATGAGCGAAAGCTCGGTGCTGGCGGATGACGCCAATGCCAAACGTGTCGACATCGCGCGCCTGCACCCGGGCTCGAAACAGGTGTGGGTTGACAGCGGACATGCCATCCCGCTTGAGGATCCACAAGCCGTCACCACCGCGATTCTGGAAGTGCTGGCAAGTGTGCGTCGTAGTGCGAACTGATTCATCCAAAAAGGTCTCCATGAAAGCTCTGTCACTGAATTGTTCTGCGCCCTCGGTGCGCCTGTCGCGCACCGGTGCCATGGCCTGTGCCGTGGTAATCACATGCCTGGGGTCTTGGTTGTTGACCGGCTGTGGTGGCGGGTCTGGCGGCCCGGATACGCCTGCTCCGGCTCCTTTCCAGGCGAAGTTGTCGTTGAGCCCCAAATCGCTGACTTTGGGTGTCGGTCAATCCGTTCTTCTGCGCTCAGAACTCAACTATGCTGACAAAGACGACGCACCATTCCCCCCGGTGGAGTGGCGATTGCTGGAGCCCCAGGGCGGCACGGTGATTCCAGACGACGCGGGTGCCACTTACATTGCACCGACGAAGGCGGGAACTTACCGGGTTCTGGCGACCCGCAATGACTTTCGCGATGTCAGTGCGACAGTCAGCGTTGTGGTCACTGAACAGCCACAGTTTGTACCAAGCCTTGAAGTTGTCCCCAAGTCGATCGACCTGATGCCGGGTCAAACCTATGCGTTTTCTGCCAACATCAACTATCCGCCCGGGTCAAACACCATCCGCCAGCCTGTGTCCTGGCGGCTTGTTGAACCCACTGCGGGGAGCATCTCTTCGAGTGGCCTCTACACCGCACCTGCCAGTCACGGGTCCTACCAGATCCAGGCGACCCGGGATGACTACCCCGAGTTCAGCACCAGGGCGAGCATCCGGGTGGGTTATCACCAGACCCTGCTTCTTGACCCGCCCGCTTTGATTGATGGTTCAGAGCAGTTGTTGATGCACGACCAGACGACTTGGTTTGCCTGGCGAAAGGCCCACGGGCTGGCGGAAAACGACACCAACCCGGCCAATGTCGTTGATTTCTCCAGGCACATGCTTGCCTCGATTGTCTTGCCCGGACAGAGTGCGTGTGACCGGACGTCACTGCAGCAGGTGCAAGCCGAGGCAGGCAAGCTGGTCGCCCGCATCACGGTGAAACCCCCGTTGCCGACCACGTTTTGTATCGCCATGCTGGTTTACCCAAATTGGCTGATCGTGGTGCCCAAGAGTGATTTGCCGCTGGAGGTCATCGTGTCGCGTTAGTGCCTGCCCTGAAACCTGGGTCAATACACGGCCTGGCGCTTGTGACGCCGCCGTCACTCGCTATGAAATCTGACATTCTCTGGCATTTTCCGGCAACACACCAGTCATAGTCAGCGGTGAACTCAGAACGGGTCAGGCGCAGTTCAGGGACAACGGTTTTTCGAGGTGTGTATTCAAACCAGCCGTTTTTGAGTACCGCATCGTCAGGAGGCTCCATGCCGGCGGCGGACCCCTTGATGCGGGCGCTGAGTGCTTTCAGCACAGGCGACCGGCCTTCTGTCGTGCCAGTTTCCACCACGTAGTCTTCCTCCCAGCGCACTTTCTCAATGGAATGTGTCCACGCCAATGTGAAGTGATGCACCGGGACAAACACCTCGGGCGTGCCCGGCAAGGCGCTGGCCAGGCTCAGACATACGCCCAGACTTGCCAGATTCATCAGTTGGCACGGCGGCTGCGCCACACATGCCAGACCACAAAGGCAGCCACGGCGGCAAAGCCGATCTCATCGGTCAGCGGCAGTGCCACCACCAGAAAACTGGCCGCCACAATGGTGTACACGCGCTCCAGACCGTTCAGGCGGGTCAGCAGAAAACCAATGGAACCCGCGCCCCACATGGCAATGGCCAGCAAAGCCTTGAAGACGACGTAAGTGGTGTCCATCCAGTCACCCGTTTGCAACATCAATGCCGGGCTGTACACCGCCATGTAGGGCACGATGAAACCGGCGATGGCAATCCGCACGGCCTGGATACTGATCTTCAAACCGCTTTCCCGTGCGATCGGTGCTGCAGCAAAAGCCGCCAGTGCCACCGGCGGGGTCAGGTCGGCCATGATGCCAAAGTAAAACACAAACATGTGAGACACCAGCAGCGGCACCCCCAGCTTCAGTAACACCGGTGCGGCCAGTGAGCTGGTGATGATGTAGTTGGGGATGGTGGGAATACCCATGCCCAGGATCAGGCAGATCACCATGGTCAGGAATAGCGCCATGAACAGACTGTCCTGGCCAATGGCGATCACCCGACCGCCCAGTTCCGCCGCAACACCGGTGAGGTTGATCATGCTGATGATGACGCCCACCAGTGCGCAGGCAATCGCCACCGGCAGCGCGTGGCGCGCACCGTCCACCATGGCTTGTAATGCCAGTTGACGGCTGTCGGCCCCGACGCGGCGCGCAAAGGTAAGGGCTACCAAAATCGCCACGACAACAAAAAAGGTCCCCACGCCAAACTTGAAGAACCCCGCACACGCCAGCCCCAACAAGGCCCAGAACAGGCCGCGTAAGGCCAGTCCATTGATACCGGTCAACACCGCGGCGCCAAAGATCAGCACCGCCGTCAGGGCAAGTCCAACGGTGCCTGAAAAAAGCGGCGTGTAGCCAGAAAACAGCAAGGCCACCAGCCCCAGCAATGGCAACAACAGGTACCAGCGGATGCGCAGCGCCGCCCATGGGTCAGGGCATTCACTTTTGGGCAAACCCAGCAGGCCCTTTCGACCTGCCTCGAGGTGCACCATCCAGAAGGCCGTGATGAAGTACAGAATGGCTGGGATCAGCGCCGCTTTGACAATGGTGACGTAGGGCACGTCAATGGTCTCGGCCATGATGAACGCCACCGCGCCCATCACCGGCGGCATGATCTGGCCACCCATGCTGCTGGTGGCCTCCACCCCACCGGCAAAGGCCGGGCTGTAGC
>JAGOUM010000243.1 GCA_018061265.1 Rhodoferax sp.
TGGAGGTTTTCGCCATCGTGGCGAAACACAGTGAAAACGCAATCCGGGCGGCTGGTCCAACAACATTTGGACTGGCGCGCCTTCGCCTTCTGGGCACGTCAACGTGAACCTCAACAACGGCAACTTGAATGACAAACCGAACGCCAACAACAATTACGCGGCGGCTGTCCTTTGAGTGGGTGTTGGGTGGCTGTTGGCTGGCCCGTCAGAGCAACATCACAGGTCAGACTGCATCAACCAGTGTGCACGGATTCTTAAATGGGAGTATCGCAAATCGGCAGGCAAAAAGTAGCGGCGCAAGCTTCCCAAATAGTGGTGATAGATGTATTTGCGCAGCGTGTAGGTGTTGGCATGGCCAAGCAGCCCGTAGTAGCTGTTGAGCGTGGAGAGCATGCGCCTGAGCAGCACAGGCGAGGCGTCGCCATTGGCCAACCTGATCGAGTGCAGGGCCAGCCATTTGTCCCATTCTCCGCGTTCGGGTGGTGCCACAGCGCCCACTTCTTGGGGCGCCAGCAGGTACATGAACCACGCGATCCTTCGGCGCAGGGCGCGTACCGTGCGTTGCCGTGTCAGGGTGTGGTGGGGGTACACGATACTGCCCAGGAAGTCCATGCCCTGCGCGCAGCGTTGCATGACGATTTTATGGGGGTGCAGTGTCAGGCGCAGTTGCTCATGCAAAAATTGTTCAACGCGCGCCTTCCACTTCATCAAGGTCTGGGGGTCGTCGGCCAGCAAAACGAAGTCGTCCACGTAGCGCACATAACCGCTCACCTTGAGCTGGTGTTTGATGAATTGGTCCAGCTCGTTGAGGTAGACGTTGGCAAAAAATTGGCTGGTCAGGCTGCCAATGGGCATCCCAACGCCAGCAGAGCATTGAAACAAGGATTTGTGCAGGGGTATTTCTTTGAGCAACGCAAGGTTGCCGCTGCGTACAGGGGGAGGGTCAATGGGCGACTGGCTCAGTATCGCGGTGGCGACTTGATCAAGTCTTTGCAGGGTTTGTGTGCCGTAGGGCAAGTTGGGCCATGCCCGTTGCCAAAGGCCCAACAAAATGCGCCGGTCGATGCTGGGAAAGCAGGCTTGAATGTCGAGCTTGATGTACCAACGGCGCCCCGGTTGGCGCATAAAGTGTTGCAACCGTTTCACAGCGGCGTGGGTGCCTTTTCCCTTGCGGTTGGCGTAGCTGTCGTCAATGAAGCGTTTGTCCCACCAGGGTTCGATATGGCGGATGAGCCACTGGTGTACCAAACGGTCAGCAAAAGCAGGCGCAAAGATTTCACGCAGTTTGGGGTCCGTTACGGCAAATACCGTGAACGCTTGCGGTTGATAAGTGCCTTGCGCGATGGCGCGAGCCAGGCCCAGAACGATGTCTGGCAAGACCATGAAGTGCGCGCGCTTGTGTTCGCTGTTGCCAGCATCGGCCGCACAGGCGAAGAGTTGCCTGGCCAAGTGTTGGATGTCTGCGATGTGGGCTGCGCCCAAGTGCGCTGCTTTGGTCTTGGGGGTTGAGTCTGTATGGATCGGGAGTTCAAGCATCCACAAATTTTCTCAGACGTGCTGACGCTGACGCAAATTTATTACCCAATGCACAACAATTTCCCCAAACCATTTCGATTTGCGGTGGGTGAGCGCATCCTTGAAGAGTTGGCCGAGTGTTTGAGGCTGATCGTGCTGGCCAATGCCGTCGACAAGCGATCATTGCCCGGTTGTGCAGAGGGGGCAGCTTTGGTGCGGCGAGTGCGTGCTGCAGTTGAAGTTGTACGCGGTTTTTTACTGCTGGCCTGGAAGCTGAAGTTTGTGTCGCACGGTGGGTTGGTCGAGCTGTCAACTAGGCTGGAAGCCATCAGCAGGCAGGCAGCTCGTTGGCAGCAGTGGTTTGACGCAAAAATACCGTGAATTGGGTGCCATTTCGATTTGAAGAATGGACATGAATCCGCCCCTGATGGATATCGACGATACGCTTGACAAGATACAAGCCTAGCCCGGTTCCGGGTTTATGTTCACCGTTGGCGCCGCGGTGCAATGGCCTAAATATATATTGCAGTTCATTCGCTGGAATGCTCTGGCCAACGTTATGGACGGAAATACGAACCCCGTGGTTACGCATGCCCTGGATGGTCACGTTGATCGGAGCACCCGGGTCCCCATGGATGCGCGCATTAGTCACCAGGTTTCTCACCAGAATGCACGCCAGCCCGTCATCACACCTTAAGGTATTAGGCAAATTACTGCTTGCTATTTCAACCTGCCCCAAATCAGCTGCCCGCAAATCGTTCGTGATATCGGCTAGTAATTCCTGTACATCGCACAGCGATGGTTTGAAAACCAAATTATCCGGCGCCGGATGCAGCCTCAGCATGTGGACATCAATCAAATCGTTAAGCCGATCAGAAGCACGTCTAATTCTTTCATAGCGTTTCAGACTGAAGTCGTCCGCGCCATTGTGGGCTGAGCCAAACAATAAGTTCTGGACTGTCAGATTGATGACCGCTGCCGGCGTTCGCAGTTCATGTGAGAGGCTTCGGAAGAAGTTCAAACGGTCGGCGTTCATCTGCGCCTCCATGGCTGCTCTGACCTTCGTGTTTTCGACATCGAGTTTTGCCCGATTCTCCTTATGTCTCGTATCTAAAAGAATCCAGGCTAACCCTATGGTGGTGGCCACCAAAAAAATCACAACCACATAGCTCGAAAAGCGCACTTCCGTCCAGATACTGGGTTCAATAATTCCCAAGCTTCGAAACAATCTTGCGAGCATCAAAATGCGGATTAAGTTGTAGGTCAACAGCGTGAAGGAGTTTGCCAAATTCTTCGAACGCAAGAGGTAGCGGATGGAGACCGGAAGCAACATGCTGTTCAAGGCAGCAGCGCCAAATACCAGCGTCTTGGCAATCAGGTCATATTGATTGATCAGAATCAGTATGGATGTAACCAGGCACAGGCCCAGTACGGAGACAAGCGCGTATCGTCGCTTA